>USSI01000129.1 GCA_900557315.1 uncultured Butyricicoccus sp.
CCGAGCGCCGCGCAGATCGCCGCAGAGGAAATCGGCAGCGTCAGCGCAATGCCCACCAGCACGGATACCAGGATGCCCATCAGGAACGGCTGGAGGTTGGTCGCCCACATAATCAGGCTGCCGACCTGCATGGCGGCTTTGCCGAGCGCGGGCGCCCACCAGGCGGACAGCCCCACGCCCACGCCGATCGTCACGAGCGGCGTAACCAGGATGTCCACTTTGGTTTCGCCCGAAACCGCCTTGCCAACCTCGGCGGCAATGATCGCCACGAACAGCACCGCCAGCGGCCCGCCCGCGCCGCCCAGCGCGTTGGAGGCGAAACCGACCGTAATCAGCGAGAACAGCACGAGCGGCGGACATTGCAGCGCGTAGCCGATCGCAACCGCCATGGCCGGGCCGCTCATCGCGGAGGCGAGGCCGCCCACGGTGTAGGATACGTCGCTGACCGTGGCGACCGGCGTGGTCAGGAACGGGATGCCGAACTGTGTGCCCACTGTGTCAATGATCGTGCCGATCAGCAGCGAACAGAACAGGCCCTGCGCCATGGCGCCCAGCGCGTCGATGCCGTAACGTTTGACCGAAATCTCGATGTTTTTGCGTTTGAGAAACGCCTTTAATTTGTCCATACTCCTTTAATCCCCTTGCCCTTGCGCTGCGGCGGGACAGATAACCCGCAGCACAGTTGTCTACTTAGCTGTAAAGACAGCCATGTAGACATTATAGCACATCCTCTGTCACTGTACAAACATAATTTTCATCCTGCGCCTATTTTCTGCCCGCCTGCCTCCCCGGCACTGAAAAAGCGGGGGCGTCCGGACGGTTCCATCCGGGCGCATCCCGCTCATTCCTCCTGCCGCCGCAAGGGTCAGCGGACAGGCGTATAGTCGATCTCCGAAACCTCGCCCGTCGCCTCCAGCTTGAAAATCACCGGACGCAGGCCGTCGTTGCAGCTGCAAATGGCGACGCCGGGTTTGCGGATCCAGTCGCCGTAATAAAACAGGCCGTCCCCTGCGCCGTGCGCGAGCGCGAATACATACTGATAAATCGCCTTCCACGCCTCGTCACACAGACCGTCCGGTTTGGCGTAGTCCGCGTAGAACACCTGCCCCTCGCGGAGCATCGGGCAGGCCGTCAGGCCTTCTGCGCCGTATTCCGCCGCAAGGTCTTCATTCAGCATGGTGCGCAGCACCGTGATTTTTACCTTTTTCATCGCAATCATCCCTTCTGTCCTGCCGCCCTGCGGCGGCGAAAATAAACCGTTTGTCCCCTGCCCTTCCCGGCGCGCGGGTTTTCTGCTATACTGGAAACAGAAACCTGAACCCAGGGAGGGACCCGTCCATGCTCACGCCGCGCTATCTGTTTATCGGCGACTTCGCCCCGTTTGAGGGGTATTTCCGCGCACAGCCGCACCGGGAACGCTGCTTCCGCAAAGGGGAATACCTGTGGGCGCCGGGCAGGCCGTTTGAGTCGCTGTACTACATTCTGTCCGGTGTGGCACAGACCTTCACCGCCCACGAAAACGGGCGGCGCAAGATCACATCCTTCCACGGCAGCGGCACCGTGTTCCCAGGCTACCACCGACAGGATTTCCGCATCGAAGGCGCGATCGGCACGGTCGCTTTGTCGGATATCCGGGCGCTGGAATTCACAAAGGAACAATTCCGCCTGATGTTCGAAAGCAACGTGCCGCTTGCCGCGCAGGTTGTGGACTGGTATGCCTCATATATCAACCTGCTGCTGTATGAAACCGCGCACCAGGAATATAACAGCACGTTCCTCAAGCTGTGCAACCTGCTTTACCTGCTGCCGGCACAGCAGGCCGGCCCGGACGGCTGCGTCATTGACATGACCCAGGACGACCTTGCGGATATTCTCGGCGTCAGCCGGGTGCAGCTCACGCGCGGCCTGTCCGTGCTCCGCGAGCAGGGCATCCTCCGCACGCACCGCGGCCGGATCGAGATTGCCGACCGCCCCGCACTGGCGCAGTGGTGTTCGCTGGAGACGCGGTGACCGGCGGCTTTATCATCAGTATAGCGCCGCCTGCGCCTCCTGTCTGCTAAAAATGATGCACAGTCCAAATATTCCCTCCGCCCTTGCATCCCGCCCCGTTTCGTGCTATAGTAGTTAGTGTAAGCTAACCCCTGCCGGGGGTAATCTACAAAAGGAGGTGCATGAATCATGCTGAAAATCACAGCCCGAGTGGACGGGATGCAGTGCGGCATGTGCGAGGCCCATGTCAACGATGCGGTGCGCAAAGCGTTTGACGTGAAAAAAGTAACCTCCTCGCACACCAAAAATCAAACCGTTATCCTGTCCGAACAGCCGATCGACGAGCAGGCGCTGCGCGACGTCATCAACCGGACCGGCTATGAAGTCACTTCACTGACCAGCGAACCTTATGAAAAAAAGGGGCTGTTCGGGGCGTTTCGCCGCTGATACGGCGCATCCGGCCGCCTTTTCGCAGGCCATCTTCCTTCCCCCTCCACAAAGGGCCGTTCCCTGCACCGGGATGCGGCCCTTTTTCCCTTCGGGCTTGCCAGATGCGCCATAGTATAGTAGTATAGGGGAAAGTATGCAGCCGCACGCTGTAACGCAGGCACCCACCCTCCGGCGGGGATGCGTTCCCCGCCGCCGCAACGAAACGGAGAGAAAAGCATTTGAAACACACCATCCTGATCGCAGAGGACGACCGCGACATTATTGAACTGCTGACGTTATACTTAACCGGCGCGGAATTTGCCGTGCAGTCCGTATCGGACGGCGCGCAGGCGCTCGAGATCATCCGCGCGGGCGGTATTTCGCTGGTGCTGGCGGATATCATGATGCCGGGCATGAACGGCTACGAGCTGATCCAGCAGGTGCGCACCTTCAGCAACCTGCCCATTATCATCCTGTCTGCCAAAAGCATGGACGCTGACAAGGTGCTCGGACTGGATATCGGTGCGGACGCCTATATCACCAAACCGTTCAACGCGCTCGAGGTTGTCGCCTATGTCAAGGCGGCGCTGCGGCGTTATTACCGGCTCGGCGCGGAAGCCGCAGCCCCGGCTGCGCCGCATACCATTGCCCTCGGCGCGCTCGAGCTGGATACCGAGGCGTTCATCCTGCGCAAAAACGGGGAAACCGTCCCGCTGACTTCCACGGAACTGAAAATCCTTGCACTGATGATGCACAGCCCGGGCAGGGTCTTCACCAAAGCGCAGCTGTACGAATGTGTCGGCGGCGCGTTTTACGAAAGCGACGATAACACCATGATGGTGCACATCTCCAACCTGCGTGCCAAGATCGAGGACAACCCGGCAAAGCCGAAGTACATCAAAACCGTCAGGGGGTTGGGCTACAAAATTGAAAACCAATAAACTGCTCTCCCGAAAGAGCTTTCTGCGCACCTGTATCTCCTATTTCCTCCTTTGCTCGCTGCTCATGTTTGGTATCAATACGGCCACCAACGCCGTGGTCGCCGCCCGGCTGGACCGCGCCTTCCCCACCATAGATACCCTGCTGCAATACGAGGACGCGCTCACAAAGGACGATTTCTCCGCCATCCCACACCGCCGGCTGCAGAGCTGCGCGTTTCTGGTGTTCGACGAAAACGACCAGCTCCTCTATGCCTCGGATAATACGCTCAAGGAATATATCCACGCGGAAGATTTGTGGATGATTAACACAGCAGACGGCAACCTGCATTATTCCGTGTCGCAGATAACCGGTCTGTCGGACAGCCCGTCCTATTACATTGCGCTCAACCTGTACCACGAGGATACCGGAATGAGGGAATTTATCGACTACTGCATTGTCGATGCCGACTATACCATCCTTGAAGGCGGCCTGTTCCCCGGTCTGGAACAGCTGACCGAGCGCCAGTTCGAGCTGCTGCAGGGCGTCTACCGCAGCCAATGGGATATTGTAAAATATGAATACAGCACCACAGGCGGGGAAATCCGCACCCTGGTATTTGTCTCCCCTCTGCTGACCGGCGACTCCTATACGAATATGCTGCGGGATACCAACCGCGTGTGGCTGCTGTCCGTACTGGTTCTGCTGATCGCGGTCTTTCTGCTGGCGCTGCTGTTCAGCCGCAAAATCCGCCGTTCCATCCGCCCGCTGAACGAAGCGATCGTTGCATACGGCGCGGGTAAGCGGCTGGAAGTAGACCGGGATAAACTCCCGCTCGAATTCCAGTATGTGACCGACAGCTTCACCCGCCTGCTCGACCAGCTCGAACAGGCCGGCATTGAAAAGGAGCAGGCGAACAAGGAAAAGCAGCGCGTCATCGCCGACCTGTCGCACGACCTTAAAACCCCGCTGACCGTCATCCAGGGCTACGCACAGGCACTCGCAGACGGCATTGTGCCGGAAGGGAAAAAGGCGCAGTATCTGGAAACCATCTCCCGCAAGGCTGCCTCCAGCGCCGAGCTGATGGATACCCTGTTCGCTTATGCGCGGCTCGACCATCCGGATTATATGCTCCAGCCGGAAGAACTCGACCTGTGCGAGCTGGTGCGGGCCTATCTGGCGGAAAAATACACCGAGCTGGATGCCGCAGGCTTCCTGCTCGAGCCCAGCCTTCCGGACCATACCATTCCCTGCCAGGCCGATCCCAAGCTGCTGCGCCGCCTGTTTGACAATCTGACCGGCAACGCACTCAAGTACAACCCGCGCGGCACCACGCTGTTTTTCTCCCTGCGCGAAACGCCGGACGCCATCCATCTGACCATCGCGGACAACGGCGTCGGCATCCCGCCCGCCATCGCGGATACGCTGTTCGAGCCGTTTGTCATCGGCAATGAGGCGCGCACCACCGGCTGCGGCACCGGGCTGGGCATGGCGATCGTCAAACGGATCGTCGAACTGCATCACGGCACCATCCAGCTGGTCCAGCCCCCGCACGAAGGGCACCATACCGAATTCGCCATCACGCTGCCGCGGCAGCTTCCGAATGAATAACGTGCTTCCCCCAACGGGGCAGGCTTCGGC
>USSI01000130.1 GCA_900557315.1 uncultured Butyricicoccus sp.
CCGGTCGAGTGCATCGAGCAGCAGCTGCCCGCGATCCAGTTGGACGCGGACGGCTCGGAAAAAGCCAACCTCGCCATTATGACGACCGATACGAAAACCAAGACCGCGGCGGTCGAGTTCACGGTCGGCGGCAAGGTGTGCCGCATCGGCGGCATCTGCAAGGGCAGCGGCATGATCCACCCGAACATGGGCACCATGCTGTCCTTCCTGACGACTGACTGCGCGATCACGCATGAAATGCTGACAGAAGCGCTGCAGGAGAACGTCCGCAAGACCTACAACCGCGTCACTGTGGACGGCGACACCTCGACCAATGATATGTGCGTCGTGCTGGCAAACGGCAAAGCGGGCAATGAACTGATCGAATGGCAGGACGAGGACTATCAGGCATTCTGCAAGGCGCTGAACGAGGTCAACACCCGTCTGGCGCGCCAGATCGCGGCGGATGGCGAGGGCGCGACCAAGCTCGTGACCTGTACGGTCAAAAACTCCCGCTCGGAGGAGGCGGCCGAGCGCCTGGCAAAGGCGGTTGTCGGCTCCAATCTGGTCAAGGCGGCCATGTTCGGCGCAGACGCCAACTGGGGCCGCGTGCTGTGCGCGATGGGCTACTCCAAGGCGCCGTTCCGCCCGGAGTATGTTTCGGTTGCATTTGCATCTGCGGCCGGCAGTGTTGCGGTATGCGAAAAGGGCGCAGCGCTCGACTTTAACGAGGAGATGGCCAAAAAGGTGCTGAGCGAAAGCGAGATTACCATCCAGGTCGATGTGAACGAGGGCAGTGAGTGCGCAACCGCATGGGGATGCGACCTGACCTATGACTATGTGAAGATTAATGGGGATTACCGGACCTGATTTTATTCCAAAATAAAGGACGAGTGGTATGGATACACAACTGGATGCGGAGCTGAAGGCCAAGATACTGGTCGAAGCCCTGCCATATATTCAGAAATATTACGGACAGACGGTCGTCGTCAAGTACGGCGGCAATGCCATGATTAACGAAGAACTCAAGGATGCGGTCATCCACGACCTGGTGCTGCTCAATCTGGTCGGTATCAAGGTTGTCGTGGTGCATGGAGGCGGGCCGGAAATCTCCGAAATGCTCAAAAAGATCGGCAAGGAGTCCAAATTCGTCAACGGCCTGCGCTATACCGACCGTGAGACTATGGATATCGTACAGATGGTGCTGTGCGGCAAGGTCAACAAAGACATTGTCACGCTGCTGGAAAAGGCAGGAGGACGCGGCATCGGCCTCGGCGGCATGGACGGCGGCATGTTCCAGGCCAAGCGCCTGACCGACCGGACGGGTACGGATTACGGCTACGTGGGCGACATTGTGGACGTTGACCCATCTCCAGTCATTGACGTGCTCGAACAAGGGTATATCCCGGTTGTTTCGACCGTCGCGCAGGGTATTGACGACGAAACCAATTACAACATCAACGCGGATACCGCGGCATGCAAGCTTGCGGTGGCTCTGAAAGCGAAAAAGCTCATCCTGCTGACCGACGTGCGCGGGCTGATGCTCGACCCGGATGACGAGTCAACCCTGCTGACCAACCTTAAGGTTTCCGAGGTGCCCCGCCTGATGCGCGACGGGGTCATCAAGGGCGGTATGATCCCCAAGGTGGACTGCTGTGTCGAGGCAGTCCGTAAGGGCGTGGATCAGGCGAATATTCAGGATGGCCGCGTCAAGCATTCGATTTTGATCGAGCTGCTCTCCAAAGTCGGCGTCGGCACGATGTTCCAGTAAGAAAGAAGCGAAAAAATGACCTATCAAGAACTCAAGGCTGAAGAAAATAAATATGTGATGAACACCTACGGCCGGTTCCCGATCGCGCTTGACCACGGCGAGGGCGCAACCGTGTGGGATGTAGAGAGCAAAAAGTACATTGACCTTGGCTCGGGCATCGGCGTCAACTGCATGGGATACAACAATCAGACCATCATCGACGCGATCACGAATCAGGCACATAAGCTGATGCATGTATCCAACCTGTTCACGACTGAGCCGATGATTCAGGTGGCGAAAAAACTGGTGGAAAAGACCCACTTGAATGGAAAGGTGTTTTTCGCCAACTCGGGCGCAGAGGCGAACGAGGGCGCGATCAAGCTGGCGCGCAAATACTCCTTTGATAAATACGGCGAGGGCCGCTACAAGATTGTCACACTGGTCAACTCCTTCCATGGACGCACGGTGACCACGCTCAAAGCGACCGGGCAGGACCGTTTCCACAACTACTTTTTCCCGTTTACTGAGGGCTTTGACTACGCAGTGGCAAACGACTTCGATTCCGTCCGCCGCAAGGCAGACGAAATGACCTGTGCGATTATGATGGAACTGGTGCAGGGGGAAGGCGGCGTACTGCCGCTTGAGGCGGAGTTTGTCAAACAGGTTGAAGCTTTTTGCCGTGAAAAGGATATCCTGCTTATCATTGACGAAGTACAGACCGGCATCGGCCGCACGGGCAGTTTGTTCTGCTTCCAGCAGTACGGTATCCGTCCGGATGTTGTCACCATGGCGAAAGGCCTGGGCGGCGGCGTGCCGATCGGCGCGGTTCTGGCGGCGGAAAGCTGCTCGAACGTGCTCACCCCCGGCACGCACGCGACCACCTTCGGCGGTACGCCGCTCGTGTGCGCGGCCGCAAATGCGGTGCTCGATACCGTAGGGGACGGGCAATTCCTCGCGCAGGTAAAGGAAAAGGGTGAATACCTAAAAAACGGTATCCTGTCCATCGGCTCGCCGAACATCCTCGGTGTGCGCGGTATCGGCCTGATGCTGGGGATTATTGTGGAAGATGGGAAACACACTGCTTATGCGAATCGGTTGATTGAAAAAGGCGTGCTTGCGCTGACTGCCGGTAAAAACGCAGTCCGCCTGCTGCCGCCGCTGACCATTTCCAAGGAGGAGATGGACGAGGCGCTGACCATTATGAAAGAGGTGTTTTAAATGAAGCATTTACTCAAGCTGCTCGACTGTTCGACCGAAGAGATCATCGGCCTGCTCGACCTTGCCGACCAGCTCAAATATGAAAAGAAGCACAATATCTCGCACCGTCATCTGGAGGGCAAGAGCCTCGGCATGATCTTCCAGAAGTCGTCCACCCGCACCCGCGTTTCGTTCGAGACCGGTATGTACCAGCTGGGCGGCCAGGCGCTGTTCCTGTCCAACCGCGACCTGCAGATCGGCCGCGGCGAGCCGGTGCAGGATACCGCGCGCGTGCTGTCCCGCTATCTGGACGGCATCATGATCCGCACCTATGCGCAGAAAGAAGTTGAAGACCTCGCAGATTACGGTACGATCCCGGTCATCAACGGTCTGACGGACTTCTGCCATCCGTGCCAGGTGCTTGCTGACCTGATGACCATCCGCGAGAAGTTTGCGGTGCTCGAGGGCCTTAAGATGTGCTACATTGGCGACGGCAACAACATGGCCAACTCCCTGATCGTCGGCGGCCTGAAAACAGGCATGAAGGTTTCGGTCGCGACCCCAGAGGGGTACCGCCCGCATGCGGACGTGCTCGCCTTTGCAGAGGGCAACCCGGACTTCTTCCTGACCGACGACCCGATGAAGGCCGCAGAGAATGCGGACGTTGTCATCACGGACACCTGGGCGTCCATGGGCATGGAGGCCGAGAAAGAAGTGCGCATGAAGGCGTTCAAGGGCTATCAGGTCAACGACGAGCTGCTCGCCGCCGCCAAGCCGGGCTGCATGGTGCAGCACTGCCTGCCCGCTTACCGCGAGCAGGAGATCACGACAAAGGTGTTCGAGGAGCATGCGGACGAGATCTTTGAGGAAGCGGAAAACCGTCTGCACGCCCAGAAGGCCGTTATGGTGACCCTGATGGGCAATCAGGAAGAGCAGTAACTGTTTCCCGCCTGAAACTGCTGCTGTAGCTATAGCTTTTTTCGGCATTATCCGCTGTATAGGGAAATATTTCTGTATTCAACGGGCGCATCATCTGGATGCGCCCGTTCTTTGATATATTGTCGATCTGTTAACCGTATTATCACCAGGTCCGAAAACTTTTCATGCTGGCAGGGAGGCGGTAATGGTATTTTCCCAATCAAATCCGTTAAAATAGGATTACAAGGGTTTTACTGTACTTTTTCCCGCAGCCATGCTATACTGTAGCCAAAGGAGGGGATATCTGCCATGTTGTTTGGAATAGACACCTTGTACATCTGGGTGGCTGTCATCATTATTTGTGTGGCGATTGAGGCGTTTACGCTTGACCTGTCTGCCATCTGGTTTGCGGTCGGCGGGGTGGCGGCACTTGTTGCAGCAAGCCTTTCGCTCGAAGTGGTTACACAACTTGTAATTTTTGTGCTGTTTTCTGCAGCACTGCTTGTGGTGGTCCGCCCCTTCTGCCGGCGGTTCCTCAAAACCCGGAACGAGCCGACTAATGCAGACCGCATTATCGGCAAAACGGCAATCGTAACCGAGCAGATTGATAACATCCGTGAAACCGGTGCTGTAAAAGTGCTTGGCGCGGTGTGGAGTGCCCGAAGCCGGGATGAAATGGTCATCCCGGCCGGAACAGAGGTGAAAATCGTCGAGATCCGCGGTGTTAAAGCCGTGGTCGAAAAGGTTGGATAATCGGACGTAGAGCAAAAGGAGAATGTGTTATGCCGTTTTTGAATGCTATTATCTGGATTGTTCTTGCAATCCTGTTGATTGCGTTCCTTGCAAGCAATATTGTCATTGTACCGCAGGCCAAAGCCTACATTGTGGAACGCCTGGGTACCTATAAATGCACATGGAGTACCGGCCTGCATTTTAAGGTGCCGCTGTTTGAGCGCGTTGCCCGCAAGGTCACATTGAAGGAGCAGGTGGTGGACTTTCCGCCGCAGCCGGTTATCACCAAGGATAACGTCACCATGCAGATTGATACGGTCGTGTATTTTCAGATCACCGATCCCAAGCTGTTTACCTACGGCATTGAAAGCCCGATGGCGGCGATTGAAAACCTGA
>USSI01000131.1 GCA_900557315.1 uncultured Butyricicoccus sp.
ACGCCCGCCGTATCCAGCCCCTCGAAACGGCCAGCTGCCATCTGGTAGAAATAGTAAAGCATCCAGCCGCAAACCGTTGTATAGAACATCATCAGCAGATAGTTACCGATCAGCGCAATATAGCCGTGGATATGCCATTTAGTACCCGGCTTTTCCAGCGCCTGATAGGCACGCACCGGGCTTTTCTGGCTTGCGCGTCCGACCGCAAATTCCATCGTCATGATCGGCAGGCCGAGGATGAGCAGGAAGATGATGTAGCACACGACGAACGCACCGCCGCCGTACTGACCTACCAGCCATGGGAACTTCCATACGTTGCCCACGCCGATCGCACATCCTGCGGAAAGCAGGATGAAGCCAAGGCGCGAGCCAAGCTTTTCTCTTTGCATTGCTTCTTACCCCTTGTTTGTTACATACTATCTATATCAAAACACCGGCAGTGCGCACTCAGACTACACCGGCGGCGTCTGTTTTCTGCTGTTCCCGCGCCTCCCTGCGCCTTTGCCGCAGTACGCGGAAGAAGCTGCGGAGCACAGCCGCGCATTCGTCCTCCATAATGCCGGGGACAAGCGCAGGCTGATGGTTATAAGGCAGCTCGAACAGGTTGATAAGCGAGCCGCACGAGCCTGCTTTTGGGTCAGGCGCGCCGTAGTACACGGTTTTGATTCGTGCGTTGATAATCGCACCCGCGCACATCGGGCATGGCTCCAGCGTAACGTACAGGTCGCATTGATGCAGCCGCCAGCCGCCCAGCTTTTTACACGCTTTTCCGATCGCCTCGATCTCCGCATGATGCAGCGCGTTTTTTTTGGTCTCGCGCCGGTTGCGGCCGCGGCCAACGATCCGCCCTTCGCACACAACCACCGCGCCGACCGGCACCTCGCCTTCCTCTGCCGCCTTTTGCGCCAGGCGCAGTGCGGCTTTCATGTATTTTTCCTGTTCGGTCATAATCCTCCTCAAATCTGCAAAAGCAGACCGGCGTCCGCAGGCTTCGGATGCGGCCCGGCGCTCCAGCCCGTTCCGCGCAGATCATACGGAATCCGTGGTTTGTTCCGTCCTCCCATCAAAAACACCCGTCTCACGGCGGGTGTTCGGTTTTTGGATATGCCGTCCGTTTTCTGCGCAAACCGTGCTTGAAAACAAGATTATTTCATCATTTCCCTCTGGCGGGACAGGTTCATCGTGCCATCCTGCATACCTGCCAGATTCTCCAGGCAGTTGCCCGTGCCATATGCCACGCAGGAGATCGCCTCGTCCGCCACATGGGTCGGGATGCCGGTCTTGGAAGCTACCAGCTTGTCAAAGCCCCAGATCAGCGAGCCGCCGCCGGTCATGACAATGCCATTGGTCGAGATATCGCCGGTCAGTTCCGGGGGCGTGCGCTCGATCACCCAGTGGATCGCCTCGACA
Organism: uncultured Butyricicoccus sp.; assembly: GCA_900557315.1. Classification (GTDB taxonomy): domain Bacteria; phylum Bacillota; class Clostridia; order Oscillospirales; family Butyricicoccaceae; genus Agathobaculum. The sequence continues at coordinate 1,411 of USSI01000131.1, forward strand.
ATCGAGGCGCTGACCTCCTCGAGCGCGTCCAGTATCTCGGTCGAGTTAACTGTGAACGTGCGCGGCAGGCCGGTCATCAGGCAGCGGCCCTTGACCTCCATCGTGACCTCTTCGGTGCGCGGATACACACAGCCGATGGTCTTTTTGATCTGCTCGGCAGTACGCTCGCCGATGAGCGCGTTGTGCTTGCGGCGGACATATTTGACAATCGCCTCGTCGAACTTGTCGCCTGCGATCTTGATCGAGGTGGATTCCACGATGCCGCCGAGCGAGATAACCGCCACGTCGGTCGTGCCGCCGCCGATATCGACGACCATGTTGCCGTTCGGCTTGGCAATGTCGATGCCCGCACCGATCGCAGCCGCGACCGGTTCCTCGATCAGGAACACGCGCTTAGCGCCTGCCTGCGTACCCGCGTCGATTACCGCGCGTTCCTCGACCTCGGTGATGATCGAGGGCACACAGATGACCACATTGGGCTTAAACAGGCGGAAGCCCTGCACCTTGCGGATAAATTCCTTAATCATGCGCTCGGTCATCTCATAGTCCGAGATGACGCCCTCGCGCAGCGGGCGGATGGCGATAATATTGCCCGGCGTACGGCCGAGCATCTTCTGCGCCTCTGCGCCAACCGAAAGGATCTTGCCCGAAACCTTGTCCACCGCAACGACCGAAGGCTCGTTGAGCACGACACCCTTACCCTTGACGTATACCAGCACGGTCGCCGTGCCGAGGTCAATGCCGATATCACTTGAGAACAGCGAAAACTTTCGCGCTAACGTTTCCAGAAAAGAAGCCATATTTCCTATTCATCCTTTTTCGCTCTGTTACCATCAAATTGCAGTAGTATTATTATACCGCATCTGTACAGCAGTTTTCAAGGCTGTTTGCCAATTTATTGCCGAATCGACATCAGTTTCCATCAATTTGTGGAATATCAGGCGCGTCGGGCGCGGTCTCCACGCGCATGCGCGCTTTGAGCGCACTGTAACGCCGCCCTTTCTGGTTGTTGTTCACCATATAGGCAACCGTATCCTGGCTGCCGACGATCACAAGCAGGCGTCTTGCGCGCGTGATCGCGGTATACAGAATGTTTCGCGTGAGCAGCCGGCGCGGCAGGCCGTCCGACAGCGCAAGCACGACCGCTTCGAACTCACTGCCCTGGGATTTGTGCACCGTGACCGCATAGGCCAGCTCGAGTTCATTCAGCATATCGTAAGTATAGGTGGCGACACGGTCGTCGAACCGGATAACCATGCACTCCTGCTGAGGAAAAATCTGTACAATCTCCCCCACGTCCCCGTTGAATACACCCGTACCCGGCTCCCCGTCTTCCTGCCGCTCCCAGACGATGTCATAGTTGTTGCGCACCTGCATAAGGCGGTCGCCTTCACGGAACACCCAGTCGCCGAAACGCTTTTCCACCTTGCTTTGCGCAGGCGGGTTGAGCACCTCCTGCAGCCGCCGGTTAAGCGCGATCGTGCCGCTCCCCTGCCGTCTGGCAGGCGAAAGCACCTGTATCTGCGAGGGCGCAAAACCGTAATGGGCAGGCAGCCGCACGGCGCACAACTGCGCCACAGTCTCGATCACGGCAGCGGCGTCACTGCGCCGGAGCCAGAAAAAGTCCCCATCCGCGCCCGAAGGCACGGGCATTTGCCCCGCGTTGACCGCGTGTGCGTTCATAACGATATCCGACTGCTGTGCCTGCCGGAATATCTCAGTCAGGCCGATGGTGGGCACGCGGTGCGAGCCGATCACGTCGCGCAGGAAGTTGCCCGGCCCGACTGGCGGCAGCTGATCTGCGTCCCCAACGAGCACCAGCCGCGCGCCATATGGCAGCGCCTCGATCAGCGCCTGCATAAGTGTGATATCCACCATGGAAACCTCGTCCAGAATGACCGCGTCACACTCCAGCGGGTTGGTCAGATTGCGGGCAAATCCCGTGTGCCCGCCGCCAGCAAATCCCGCCTCGAGCAGGCGATGGATGGTTTTTGCTTCCATACCGGTCAGCTCGGACAGCCGCTTGGCCGCCCGCCCGGTCGGCGCGGCAAGGAGGGTGTTCAGCCCGAGCGCCTCGAACACCTGTAAAATGCCGCGTACGGTGGTCGTTTTTCCTGTACCCGGCCCGCCGGTCAGGATGACCAGCCCGTTTCGCGCTGCGCACGAGATCGCCCGCTTCTGCTTGTCCGAATAGGGAAATTCGCTGCTTGCAAGCAGGGCGGAAAGCAGTTCATCCACATCAAAATCGTATTCATAATTGCGTTCCGCCATACGACCGAGCATGTCCGCGAGATAAGTTTCCGCATCGTGCATCCCGCGCAGATAGACCGCATCGCGCCCAGCGATATGCTCGCGTACAAGGCTGCCACGTGCAACAAGCCGTTCAATGCTCGTCAGTGCACGCTCCTCGTCAAACACAACCTCCTCATCCGACAGCAGCTTGCACACGACCTGCGTCAGCTTTTCCACAGGGATGAACGTGTGACCATTGTCAAGGTTAAACGCAAGGGTATACGTCACACCGGCATCCGCGCGCTCGTCCGACAGCATGGACAGGCCAAGCTCCATCGCAAGGCCGTCCGCCAACTGGAAGTTCACATCATAATACGGGTCGCACAGTAAATAAGGGTTTTCGCACAGCGCGTCTATCGCGCTTACGTGCAGCCGCTTATAGAGCAGCGGCGTGAGCGACACCGGCAGATGGTGCTCGTTCAAAAAGTCCATCAGCAGCCGCATCTCGCTCTGCTCGACAAACTGGCGGCCAATCTCGCGCGCCTTTTTCTCTGTGATGCCGCGGATCGCGGTCAGGCGCTCAGGTTCGTCTGCGAGCACATCAAAGGTATCTTCGCCAAACTTCTCCGCAATACGGGCTGCAAGGCGCGGCCCCACGCCGCGGATCAGCCCCGAGCCAAGATACTCCGCAATGCCCCGCACAGACGAGGGCAGACGGCGTTCAAATGCCTCTGTCTGGAACTGCTCGCCATAAGACGGGTGGGTCACCCAAAACCCGGTCAGGGCAACCTCCTCCCCCAGGCCGATGTTAGGGAAGATGCCGGTTGCCGTGACCTCCGCGCCGCCGTCCGATGCAAGACGCAGCACGGCATAGCTGTTTTCCGGGTTATAGAAAACGATCTGCTCCACCGTGCCGCGCACCATTACATATTCTCTCTCGTCCACACTCCACCGTTCCTCTTCCATTATTCCAGATACATGATATCCTGCCGTGCAGCCATATGTTTGGCGACATTCTGCCCCATCCCATTGCCGATCTCGACAAACGTGATCGAAAGCCCGGGCAAATACTGCCGCCGCACGCGCAGCGCCACACGGATCAGCTGCTCACTTGCCGCGTCACAGCCATCGCCGTACAGCGTCAGTTCCGCCGAACCATGCAGCCGCAGTATGCGCGCACTGACCAGTTCATAAACGGTATGCAGCAGCGCATAAAAACCCACAGCAGCAAAGACCGCAAGCACGGATTGCCAAAAAACAGACATGAGTCTCCCCTCCTGTTTTCAGGTTATGCCGTGCGGCGGTTTGCGGTTCCATAATTAT
>USSI01000132.1 GCA_900557315.1 uncultured Butyricicoccus sp.
TGTGGATATCGCGTTTATCGGTCAGCAGGATGTCGCCCGGGCGCAGCTGATAGGTGCGGCCCTCGATGATATAGTTTACATCACCGGACAGGAAAAAGAACACCTCATAGAACTCATGCTCATGGAAATCAACCACGGGAGGGACCGGATCGCAGTAGTGATAGCACTCAAAATCCGAGCGTTTCATGGTTTGACGCAGGGTGAAGGTGTCTTTGTTAGTATTCAACAAATTCATCTCCATTCTGTTGTGTATGTTTATATTATATAGCAATATTCACCAGATTTCAAGCAGGATATCCCGTGCAAATACGGTGAAAATTATTTATAATATTATCATAAAAAGCAAACGGGAAAAAAGAAGTCCGTTGGCTGATATGCACAGAAAGTGAGGTAATTGAGATGAAGGGCTTTATTGGCGAGGATTTCCTGCTCACTACTGAGGCAGCGCGCAGGCTGTATCACGACCATGCGGAAAAAATGCCGATTTTCGACTATCACTGCCATCTGAACCCGGCAGAGATTTACGAAAACAAGCAGTTCGCAGACATCGGCGAGGCATGGCTGGCGGGCGATCATTACAAGTGGCGCGTGATGCGTGCCAATGCGGTGCCGGAAGAGTATGTGACCGGCAGCGCAAGCTTCCACGATAAGTTTAACCGCTTCGCGGAAATTATGCCCGGCCTGATCGGCAACCCGATCTACCACTGGTCGCATCTGGAACTGAAGCGCTTTTTCGGGATTGATGAGCTGCTCAATGCCCAGACTGCGGACATGGTATGGGAGACCGCGAACAGCAAGCTGCAGGGCCCGGCGGGCGCGGCGCGCGCGCTGATTGCCGAGAGCAACGTCCGTGCGCTCTGCACGACCGACGACCCGGTCGATGACCTGAATTACCATCGCATGCTGGCGGAGGATCAGAGCTTTACGACCCGCGTGCTGCCGACCTTCCGCCCGGAGAAGGCGCTGAACATTGTCGATCCGAACTACCCGGCCTACCTGCAGAAGCTGGGCGCGGCGTCCGGCATCTATATCCGCACGATTGACGACGTAAAGCAGGCGCTGGCGCAGCGCATCGAGTACTTTGCGGGCGTGGGCTGCCGCCTGTCCGACCATTCGTTCGGTTCGCCGGACTTCACGGTCTGGGACGAGAGCGCGGCGGAGGAAGCGATGCGCAAGGCGCTCGCCGGCGAGCAGCTGCTCGACTACGAGGTTGCGGCGTACCAGTCCCTGATGATGGACTTCCTTGGCGAGCAGTATGCGGACCGCGGCTGGGCGATGCAGATGCACATGGGCGCGATCCGCAACCTGAACGGCAAGCTGTACCGCGCACTCGGCGCAGACGTGGGCGGCGACGCGATCGGCGACGTGATTTCCGCAGCTTCGCTTGCGGCCCTGCTTGACCGTCTGGCAACCCGTGATAAGCTGCCCAAGACCATTCTCTACACGCTCAACGCGGCGGATAACGACAAGCTGATCGCCACGGCGGGCTGCTTCCAGGACGAGACTACGGCAGGCAAAATCCAGTTCGGCTCGGCCTGGTGGTTCAACGACCATTACGACGGCATGACCGCGCAGCTCAAGAGCCTCGCGAACATCGGCGTGCTCAGCCGCTTTGTCGGTATGCTGACCGACTCGCGTTCGTTCCTGTCCTATCCGCGCCACGAGTACTTCCGCCGCATCCTGTGCGAGGTCGTCGGCGGCTGGATCGACAAGGGCATGGCGCCGGCAGATTACGATGGCATCGGCAAGATCATCGAGGACATCTGCTTCAACAACGTTTGGAATTACATCGGCATGGACCGATAAAAAGGAGGAAACCAATATGAAAATGTCGTTCCGTTGGTATGGCGAGTCTGATCCGGTTTCGCTGGAGTACATCTCCCAGATCCCGGGTATGCACTCGATCGTCTCGGCTGTCTATGACGTCAAGCCGGGCGAGGTTTGGCCGGAGGAGAGCCTTGCCAAAATGAAGGCGCAGTGCGAGGAGCACGGCCTGGTATTCGACGTGGTCGAATCCATCCCGGTGTCCGAGGACATCAAGCTCGGCACGGAAAAGCGCGACGCGCACATCGAGGCTTACTGCGAGAACGTCCGCCGCTGTGCAAAGTACGGCATCAAGTGCGTCACCTACAACTTCATGCCGGTATTCGACTGGACCCGCACCCAGCTGGACAAGAAGGCGCCGGACGGCTCGACCAGCCTTGTCATGTACTGGGATCAGATGAAGGGCCTTGACCCGCTCAAGGACGACATCAACCTGCCCGGCTGGGACGCCAGCTACACGCAGGACCAGGTGCGCGACCTGATCCGTGCTTACGGTGAGCTGGGCGAGGAAGGCCTGTGGAAGAACATCGAAGTTTTCCTCAAGAAGGTCATCCCGGTCGCAGAGGAATGCGGCGTTGTGATGGCCCTGCATCCGGACGATCCCCCGTACCCGATCTTCGGCCTGCCGCGTGTCATCACCTGCGAGAAGAATCTGGACCGCTACCTGTCCATTGTTGACTCCCCGTCCAACACCCTGTGCCTGTGCACCGGCTCGCTGGGCTGCGCGAAGTTCAACGACATCCCCGCTATGGTGCGCAAGTATTCCGCAATGAAGCGCATCGGCTTCATGCACATGCGCAATGTCAAGATCATGGACGACGGCTCGTTTGAAGAGCGCGCGCACCTGTCCGGCTGCGGCTCGCTCGATATGTATGAGATCGTCAAAGCGCTGGTCGAGACCGGTTTCGACGGCTATGTCCGTCCGGACCACGGCCGCATGATCTGGGGCGAGACCGGCAAGCCCGGCTACGGCCTGTATGACCGCGCGCTCGGCGCAACCTATCTCAACGGCCTGTTTGAGGCCTGCGAGAAGGCGCTGGCGAAGTAAGAAATCCTGCTGTGCAAAAGGCGGGGGATATGCGCCCCCGCCAGGCAATACATTATCATAAAGGAGAGAGCATTATGACGAAAAACGTTCTGAACACCGATCTGACCGGTAAGGTCTGCGTTGTAACCGGCGCAGGCGGCGCAATTTGCGGCATGTTTGCGGAAAAGCTGGCTGCGGCAGGCGGCAAGGTCGCTGTGCTCGACCTGAACGAAGAGGCGGCAAAGAAGGTTGCCGACAGCATCACCGCCGAAGGCGGCATCGCCAAGGCTTATAAGGCCAACGTGCTCGACCGCGATAACCTCGAGCAGGTGCGCCAGCAGATTCTGGCGGATTTCGGCCCGTGCGATGTGCTCATTAACGGCGCAGGCGGCAACAACCCGCGCGCTACCACGGACAATGAGTTCCACTATGAGGCCAAGGACATCGAAAACTGCAAGACCTTCTTCGATCTGGATAAGTCGGGCGTAGAGTTCGTGTTCTCGCTCAACTGGCTGGGCACCCTGCTGCCGACCCAGGTATTCGCTGCCGACATGATCGACCGCAACGGCAACATCCTGAACATTGCCTCCATGAACGCTTACACCCCGCTGACCAAGATCCCGGCGTATTCGGGCGCAAAGTCCGCGATCGTAAACTTCACCCAGTGGCTGGCAACCTACTTTGCGAAATCCGGCATCCGCGTCAACGCGATTGCACCGGGCTTCTTTGTCGGCAACCAGAACCGCGGCCTGCTGTTCAACGAAGACGGCACGCCCACCCCGCGCACGGGTAAGATTCTGGCCGGAACCCCGATGGGCCGCTTCGGCGAACTGGGCAAACAGGGTGTCCTGGCGCTGCTGTGCGATTCCACCAACGTGGAGCGTCCCGGCTTCACGCCCTCGGAAAAGACGGTGGGCGCCACCTTCATGCGCCAGTTCCAGAACTGCGATGAGCGCATCATCGTCACCACCTTCGCCTCCAACGTCCACCGGGTCCAGCAGGTGCTGGACGCCGCCGCCAAGTGCGGCCGGAAGGTGGCCGTCACCGGCCGCAGCATGGAGAACATGATGAAGGTCTCCACGGAGCTGGGCTACATGAAGGTCCCCAAGAACACCCTGGTGGACATCAACAAGATCAAGGGCCTGCCCAAGAACAAGCAGGTCATCGTCACCACCGGCTCCCAGGGCGAGGAGATGAGCGCCCTGTACCGCATGGCCTTCTCCACCCACAAGCAGGTGGAGATCGGCGCGGGGGACAAGGTGATCCTCTCCGCCTCCGCCGTTCCCGGCAACGAGGTGACGGTGGGCCGGGTCATCAACGAGCTGTTCCGCAAGGGCGCCACAGTCATCTATGACCGGGCCGACATGCTCCACGTCTCCGGCCACGCCTGCCAGGAGGAGCTGAAGATCATCCACGCGCTGACGAAGCCCCGTTTCTTCGTCCCCCTCCACGGTGAGCAGCGGATGCTTCAGATCCACTGCCAGCTGGCCCAGCAGATGGGCATGGACCGCAACCACATCGCCATCGGTGACAACGGCAGCGTCATTGAAATTACCGGCAAGAGCATGAAGATCGGCGGCTCCGTCACCGCCGGAGAGGTCTATGTGGACGGCTCCGGCGTGGGCGACGTGGGGGCCGTGGTCATGCGGGACCGCAAGCGCCTGGCCGAGGACGGCATGGTGGTGGTGGTCCTTCCCATCGCTACGCAGGACGGTGCCCTGCTGGCCCCACCCGAGATCATCACCCGGGGCTTCATCTATGTCAAGGAGTCCGGGGATTTGATGAAGGAGCTTCAGAGCGTGGCCCAGGACGCGGCGGAGTCCGTCTCCCGCAAGCGCGCCCGGGACGATGGGGAGCTGCGGGGCACAGTGAAGTCCGCCGTCAGCAGCTACCTCTTCAAGAACACCAAGCGCAGCCCCATGGTCATTCCCGTTGTGACCAGACTGTAAAAAGAAAAGCCGTGCCTGAACCTTCAGGCACGGCTTTTTATGATGCTGAAAGCGTGGAAAGAGACGGTGAAAAAGCGGCCGGGCACGGTCTTACGGCGTCCTCCAGCGCTGGAGAAGCGCCCTGTACTCCGGCAGCTCCCAGAGGAAGGCACACGC
>USSI01000133.1 GCA_900557315.1 uncultured Butyricicoccus sp.
GCTTCGGTTTCCACCCCCTCCTCGTGCAGCGCCCGGGCAACCTCGGCCAGCGCCGCGTTGGTGCAGCCGTTTTTGCGGGAACTGCCGTTGACCAAAAGAACTTTCATGCGAAAAATCCTCCCTTGCGTTCCGGTGGAATATGTTTTACAATGTCATTGTACAAACCGGTAGTAACAACCGGTCAATGGCTTTTTGAGAAAAAATTGTGAAGTTTTTGTGAAAGGCGGACTGGTTTGGCGATGTATACGATGATGCAGGCCTGCAGACAGACCAACATGAGCTATCAGACGCTCAAGTTTTACTGCAACGAGGGGCTGGTGCCCAATGTCAAGCGCGACCACAACAACCGCCGGGTATTTGACGAACATGATGTAAAATGGATCAGCGACCTGGGCTGCCTGAAAAAATGCGGCCTGAGCATTCAGGAGATGAAGGTGTATCTGGCGCTGTGCCTGCAAGGGGAGTCTACCATCCGGCAGCGCAAGGAAATGCTGGCGCAAAAGCGCGTCGCGCTGCTTGCGTCCATCAAGGAGCTTGAGGGCTGCGTGGATTATATTGATTGGAAGCAGGAGTTTTATGACGATGTGCTGGCCGGCAGACGGCCGTACATCAGCAACCTGATCCCGGTCGGGGAGGACCGGGACGATCCGGAGGGCTGAACCCGCCGGAACGAGGTGCAAATACAGCCCGGCCGGGCAAAAAAATACGCCGGACCGGCCACGCGGATATGCGTGGCCGATCCGGCTTTTGTATTGCAGCCGGCCGGAAGGGAGGGATGGGTCAGCCGGCGTGGCCGCTGTCGGTAACCGGCAGGGATGCGTCCGTACGCCGGGCCGCTTTGCGTTCCAGCATATGCTTCATGGCTTCCAGGCCGCCCAGCACAGCGACGCCGCCCACGAACCCGGGGATGCTGAACGAGGACAGCGAGAGCGGCGCCTGGGGCACGGCGAGCGTAGCGGGGCCCATGACGATCGCATACAGCGAACCGAGCATCAGGCCGAGGATGAGGTAAACGGTCTGCGGGCGGTACTGCATCAGCGCGCGGCGGATCAGACGGATGGACAATGCGATGCCGCACAGCACGCCGCAGCCGAACACGATCAGGCCGGGAAGCACAGCGAAGTGCAGCCGCATCAGCTCATGCAGCGCGGAAATGACCGGCATATACGCGCCGAACACCAGAAGAAGGGTGGAGCCGGAAATGCCGGGCAGCACCATGGCCGTAATCGCGAGCGCGCCGGTCACGAACAGGTAGGGATACTGCCATGCCTGCAGGCCGGACAGGCTGAGCGCACCGCCCATATTGGCGCCACGCAGCGCGACCAGCCCGACCACCAGCGCCGCGCCGAGCAGGAGGAAGGGGAAGCTGGCCGCATGGCCGCGCAGCGTTTCCCGCTCCTCCCTGATAATAAACGGCAGGGAGGCGGCCGTCAGCCCGAGGAAGGCCGAACTGAGCACATAGACCCCGCTGTTGAACACCTGTGCCAGCACGGTCGCGGCAAGGCCCATGCCGATCACCCAGCCCGCGCCCAGTTTGACCAGATAGCGCAGCGCCGGACGGCGCGCCGCCGGGTCTTTGCCGAACAGATCGTGCAATGCATTCAAAAACCGGTCGTAAAAGCCGAGGATGAAGGCGATCGTGCCGCCGGAGACCCCGGGGACCGAGTCGGCCAGCGCCATGCAGAAGCCGTGAAACAGATGGACAAACATTTTTATTTCTCCTTTTGCAGTCTGATTTTTCGAAATACCAGGCGGACAAGCTGCACGCTGCACCAGCCCAGCAGGATACCGATGACCGTGCCGCCCAGTACATCGGTGGGGAAGTGAACGTACAGATACAGCCGTGAAAACGCGATGCACGCCGCCAGGATCGCAGCCAGATACGCGTAATGGCAGCGGCAGAAGTACAGCACGGAGGCGGCGGCGAACGAGGCCGCGGTGTGGCCGGAGGGGAAGGAAAAGTCCGCCGGGTTGGGGATGAGCAGCGGAACGGCCGGGTTGATATCGCACGGCCGCGGCCGGGCGATCAGCGGTTTGAGGCCGAGGCTGCAGGCTGCGGCGGACAGCGCGAGCGCCAACAGCAGGCAGATCCCCACCCGCCGCGTTTTGCGGCGCAGCAGCAGTGCAAGGCCCAGCGCCAGCCATACCGCGCCGCCGTTGCCAAGTGCGGAAATCCACACCATCAGGGTGTCCAGCAGATCGCTGCGCAAATGCGTCTGGATGAAATCCAGCAGGGAAAGCTCTGCGCCGGTCATCGGAAAACACCTCCCAACACGCCGGTTCCGTGCGGCAGCACCTGCGCATAGTTGTGGCCGCGCAGGCCGTCGCCCGCCGGGATGCCGTGAAGATACGTCAGGCAGTTGATATCCGGTTCAACCGATCCGAACAGGAAAGCGAACCGCTCCGGCAGGGACCAGCCGGGGAAATATGGTAAAAAACAGCATGCCAGCTCATAATGACTGCTTGCCTGCATATGTGAGGCCTCCTTTGGGAATAAAAAAACCGTTTGCCTTCCGGAACAATTCCAGTATAGGCAAACGGGATAAACTATTATTTGCACAAAGATAAACAATACTTAAAATAAAAGCAGCAGGGTGCCCGCAGTGACAAGCACCAGCCCGAGGAAAGGCCGGCGGGAGAGCCGCTCGTGGAACACAATGCGGGAAAACGCGACCGTGACAAGGATGCTCAGTTTATCGACCGGCGCGACCAGGCTTGCCGGCCCGAGCTGGAGCGCGCGGTAGTAACACGGCCAGGAAGCGCCCGTGGCCGCGCCGGACAGGCAGATAAATCCCAGCTCGCTGCGCGGTACGGTAAGCGGCCTGCCCGGTTTGCGGGTGACCAGCACCACCAGCCATGCCATGATGAGCACGACCCCGGTGCGGATCGCCGTACCCAGGTTGGATTCCACATCTTCAATGCCGGCCTTGCCGAGAATTGAGGTCAGGCTGGCGAAAACGGCGGACAGCGCCGCATAGAGGAACCACGCTTTGCCCTCTTTCCGCTCGAGCGGCGCCGGGTCCTTTGGCTGGATCATCAGCCAGGTGCCAAGCCCGATGCCGGCAATGCCGATCCCCTTGCACACCGACAGTTCCTCGTGCAGCAAAATCAGCGCAAGCAGGATGGTGAGCACGCTGCTGGACTTATCGACCGGCACGACCTTATTCACGTCGCCGATCTGCAGTGCCCTGAAGTAGCACAGCCAGGAAGCGCCGGTCGCCAGCCCGGACAGCACGAGGAATAGCAGGCTGCGCCCGGGGATCTGCGTGATCTGTTCCTGCGAGCCGGCGATGAACACCATGACCCAGGCAAACAGCAGCACGACGATGGTGCGGATTGCCGTGGCAAGGTTGGAATCGGTTTTACGGATGCCGCATTTTGCCAGGATGGATGTAACACCGGCGAAAAACGCAGAACCTGCGGCAAAAGCCAGCCACATTGGATTACCCCCTCAACCGGTAGCCCGCGCCCCAGACAGTCTGGATATAGCGCGGGTTCGACGGATCGTTTTCCATTTTTTCACGCAGGCGGTTGATGTGCACAGCGACGGTCGCATTGTCGCCCATGGCGTCCATGCCCCAGATGCGCTCGTACAGCGTTTCCCGGCTGAATACCACGTCCGGGTTCTGCATCAGGAAGAGAAGCAGTTCGTATTCCCGGTTTTTCAGTTCGATTTCGCGCCCCTCCACGGTGACGCGGCGGGTATCCGTGTCCACGCACAGGCCGCCGAGCGAGATTTGGTGCCGGGCGCGCGGCGCGCCGGTCAGCCGCGCGTACCGCGACAGGTGAGACTTGACCCGCGCAACGAGCACACTGGGCGAAAACGGCTTTTCGATGTAATCGTCCGCGCCCAGGCCCAGCCCGCGGATTTTGTCGATGTCCTCCTGCCGGGCGGTCACCATCAAAATCGGGATGTCGAGCGCCTCGCGCAGGCGGCGGCATACGGCAAAGCCGTCCAGCCTGGGCAGCATCAGGTCGAGCAGGATCAGGTCGAACTGCCCGGACAGCCCGCGCGTCAGGCCGCTTTCCCCGTCCGGGGCGATTTCGACCGAAAACCCGTCGATCTCCAGATAATCCCGTTCGATCGCGGCAATCGCTTCGTCGTCTTCAATAATCAGGATGCGCTGCATGGCTTTCCTCCTCCGGCAATGTGAGAATGATGGACAACCCGCCGCCGGGCGCATTTTCGGCGCGGATTGTGCCGCCCATCCGCGCGGCGGCCTTTGCGGCAATCGCAAGCCCCAGCCCGCTGCCGCCTGCGGGGTTCTTGCGCGCGGGGTCGCTGCGGTAGAACACGTCGAACAGCTTGCCGCAGGCCTCCGCGGGCACGCCCGGGCCGTCGTCGGTCAGCGCCAGCGTACAGACGCCGTCCGCAGCCTGCACGGTAATATGCAGATGCCCGGCCGGTTTCCCCTTGTATTTTGCGCTGTTGTCCATGATGTTCAGCAGGATGCGGCGGAGCAGGTCGGGGTCGGCGCGGACCGTGGCAGGCACGGCCTGCACCGTGATTTCCAGCCCGCGCGCACGGTATTCGGGCGCGGCGGCCTGTACCAGCCGATCGACTTCCTCATCGAGCCGCAGGGTTTCCGGATGCATCGGATATTCTGCAAGCTCCATCTTGGAGAACAGGAAAATCTGCGACACCATGCGGTCGATGTCCTCCGCCTTTTCCCTGATGGTTTCCAGATAGCGGCGCTGCCTCTCGGGCGTGCGCGCTACGCCGTCCAGCAGCCCTTCCACATAGGCCTTGATCGAAGTCAGCGGCGAGCGCAGGTCGTGCGAAATGCCCGCCATCAGCTCCCGGCGGCTTTTCAACCTTTCAAAGTCAATCAGCGTATCGCCAAGTTTCATTGTCTTCATTTGATTCCCTTTCTGCCATATATGGCCTGTAATATGCTGTGTCATCCTGGTCGGACCGATAAGCTCCGA
>USSI01000134.1 GCA_900557315.1 uncultured Butyricicoccus sp.
TTGTTGCCGAGGCCCTCGCCCTTGGACGCGCCCTTGACGAGGCCGGCGATGTCGATGAAATCGACGAAGGCGTAAATGGTTTTTTTAGGCTTGGCCTTGGCCTTCAGCGCGTCCATCAGTTCGAGCGCGACGTCCTTCAGTTCCTTTATATCCATCTGAGGTTACACCTTCTTAAACAGGATGCAGGCATTATGGCCGCCAAAGCCCAGCGAATTGGAGATCGCCACGTTCACCGGCATGTGGGCCGCCTTGTTCGGCGTAATGTCCAGATCGCACTCCGGGTCCGGCTCCTGATAGCCGATCGTCGGCGGGATAATGCCGTCGCGGATCGCCATGACGCAGGCAATCGCTTCGACCGCTGCCGCGCCGCCCAGCAGGTGGCCGGTCATGGACTTGGTCGAGGAGACCTTTACTTTATATGCTTCATCGCCAAACGCCTTTTTGATCGCGATGGTTTCGTATTTCTCGTTGAGCGGGGTGGACGTGCCGTGCGCATTGATATAGTCCACATCTGCCGGGGTCAGGCCCGCGTCCTCGATCGCGCCGCGGATTGCATGCGCTGCGGCCTCGCCGTCCGGCGCGGGGCTGGTGATATGATAGGCGTCCCCCGACGCGCCGTAGCCCGCGACCTCTGCGAGGATGGTCGCGCCGCGCGCCTTGGCGTGCGACAGGCTTTCGAGCACGAGGCAGCCCGCGCCCTCGCCCATGACAAAGCCCGAGCGGCGTGCATCAAACGGGATGGATGCACAGGCCGGGTCGTCGCCCGTGTGCAGCGCCTTCATGTTGGAAAAACCCGCCAGTGCAATCGGGATAATGCCGTTCTCCGTACCGCCGCACAGGACAACGTCCTGATAGCCGTGACGGATGGCGCGCATCGCCTCGCCGATCGAGTGGTTGGCAGTCGCGCACGCGGAGACCGGGCAGAAATTTTCACCCTTGAAGCCAAAGCGCATGGAGATATAGGCCGCCGCCATGTTGGCGATCATCTCCGGGATGCACAGCGGGGATACGCGTCCCGGGCCCTTTGCGTTCAGCTTCGGGATTTCCTCTTCCGCAATGGCCAGGCCTCCCACGCCCGAGCCGTAAATCACGCCCGCACGGTAGGGGTCGAAATTCCCCTCCTTGAGGCCGGCCTGGTCAACCGCCTGCTGCGCCGCCGCGAGTGCAAAGTGGCAGTTGATATCCATGCGGCGCGCCTCGCGCTTGTCCACATACTGCGTTACGTCGAAATCCTTAACCTCGGCGGCAAGCTTTACCTTGTAATCGGTTACGTCGAATTTGGTGATCGGCCCGATGCCGCACTTCCCGGCCTTGAGCGACTCCCAAAACGTCTGCACGTCATTGCCGACCGGGGTAATCGCACCCATACCGGTGATGACTACTCGTTCCATCAAAGCAACTCCTCTTCCCCAAAAGAATCAATCGTGATATTGGCCCGCAATGCGGTTGGCAGGCCGTCCGCGCGGGACACGCGCGGCTTGTATCGCATGGAAAATACGGTCAAATCATGCCGCCGTCCGCGACAATGGTCTGGCCGGTGATAAAGCTCGCATCGTCCGATGCGAGGAAGGCGACTACGCCCGCGATTTCCTCCGGCTTGCCGAAGCGGCCGAGCGCGATCTGCTTTTTCGCGTTCTCCTTCAGCTCGTCGGCCAGGTTTGCGGTCATATCCGTGTCAATAAAACCGGGCGCAACCGCATTGACCGTAATGCCGCGCGCGCCAAGCTCCTTGGCGGCGGTCTTGGTCATGCCGAGCAGGCCCGCCTTCGCCGCGCAGTAGTTGATCTGGCCAAAGTTGCCGACCATGCCCGAAATAGACGAAATGTTGATGATACGGCCCTTTTTCGCGCGCATCATCATTGCGCCGCACAGCTGCAGCATATTATACGCACCCTTCAGGTTGATGCGGATAACGTCGTCAAACTGCTCTTCCTTCATGCGCACCATCAGGCCGTCGCGGGTGATGCCCGCATTGTTGACCAGGATATACGGCACGCCCAGTTTTTCCTTGATCTCCTGAAGCGCCTTCTCGCAGGCCGCGTGGTCGGATACGTCCCACTGCATGGGTACGGCGTTAACGCCGTACGCGCGGCACTTCTCCGCGACCGCCTCGGCCTTGTCCACGCTCGACGCGCAGTTGATGACGACGTCATGGCCCTCAGCGGCCAGCTTTTCCGAAATGGCCGCGCCGATGCCGCGCGAACCGCCGGTTACGATTGCAAGTCCCATGGTTAATCTCCTTATTCAAAGCGCTTGTACGCATTTTTGAGCAGTTCCTCCGCCTCAGCGGTCATGCCCTTGATGACCTCCTCGCACGGGCGCAGCTGCTTGAGCATGCCTGCGATCTGGCCGGACATGAAGGTGCCCTCCTCGTAGTTGCCGTCCTGCACGGCCTTGCGCAGCGAACCCGCGGTTGCGGCCTCCAGCTCCTCGAGCGACTGCTCGGTACCTATCTTCTCCAGCTCGAGACACTTGCGCGCCATCGGGGTCTTGAGCGAGCGCACCGGATGGCCGGACGGTCGGCCGGTGACGACGGTCGAGATATCGGTCGCCTTGAGCACCAGTTCCTTGTACTTATCCGAAATATAGCATTCATCGGTCGCGAGGAACACCGTGCCGCACTGCACGCCCTCGGCGCCCAGCATGAACGCCGCCGCCATGCCGCGGCCGTCCGCGATACCGCCCGCCGCGATGACCGGGATGTCCAGCGCATCCACCACCTGCGGCACAAGCGGCATGGTCGTCAGCTCGCCGATGTGGCCGCCGCCCTCCATGCCTTCCGCAATGACCGCGTCCGCGCCCGCGCGCTCCATGCGCTTTGCCAGCGCAACCGACGCGACAACCGGCATAACCTTGATGCCCGCATCCTTCCAGGAAGCCATATATTTGCCCGGGTTGCCCGCGCCCGTGGTCAGCACCTCGATCTTCTCGTCAATGGCGAGCTGGGCGAGGTCGTCCGCGTTCGGGGACAGCAGCATGATGTTCATGCCGAGCGGCTTGTCCGTGATGGCGCGCGCCTTGCGGATCTCCTCGCGGATGTAATCAACCGGCGCCGCGCCGCCCGCGATGATGCCGAGGCCGCCAGCCTTCGAGACCGCCGCCGCGAGATGGTGCTCTGCGATCCACGCCATAGCGCCCTGTACGATCGGGTATTCAATGCCGAGCAGCTCTGTGATCTTGGTTTTCATTGATTTCGCTCCCCTTTTACAGTTTGAGTACAAACGCGCCGTAGGTCAGGCCCGCGCCGAACCCGGTGCATACGATGGTCTGCCCTTCGCTGAGCAGGCCCTTTTTCCGCATCTCATCCAGACAGATCGGCACACTCGCGGAAGACGTGTTGCCGAAATACTCCATATTGACATAAACCTTTTCGCGGGGCAGGTTGTATCGCTTGGCGATCACGTCCAGGATGCGCAGGTTGGCCTGGTGCGGCACGACCCAGTCGATCTGATCCGAGGAAACGCCCGCGCGCTGCAAAGCCGTGTCAATGGCCTGCGGCACCGCCCGCGCGGTAAAGCGCACGACCGCCGCGCCCTGCATCTTGAGGAAGCGGGCCTTGGGATCGACCGGCCGCTCGGGTGCAAACGGGTCCTCGACCGGCAGCGCCTCCATGTACAGGTAATCCGCGCCCGAACCGTCCGCCGCAACAAAGGTAGACTGGATGCCTACGTTTTCGTTCTCGGTCGCGCGGTAGACCGCCGCGGCCGCGCCGTCGCCGAACAGGATGCAGGTCGTGCGGTCTTCCCAGTTCAGGCGGCGGGTAAAGGCTTCCGAGCCCACGAGCAGGACTTTGGCCCCGGGCTTTCCGGCAAGGATGCTGTTCGCCACGTCCAGGCCGTAAACGAAGCCGGTGCAGGCCGCGTTGAGGTCGAACGCCATCGCCCCGTGCGAGCCGATTTTGCCGCTGATGATGCAGGCCGTGCTCGGGCACAGGTAGTCGGGCGTACACGTCGCCGTCAGAACATGCGTGATGTCTTCAGCCGCGATGCCGGCATCTTCAAGAGCTTTAAGCGCCGCTTCCGTGCCCGCGTCGGAGCCGTTTTCGTCGTCCGCCAGCATGTGCCGGGCCTTGATCCCGGTCCTGCTGACGATCCATTCGTCGTTGGTGTCCACCAGCGACATCAAGTCGACGTTCGTGATCCGCTTGGTCGGAACATACGTCCCCAAGCCTTGAATATGGATTGCTGTCATGCGGTGTCCGTGCGTTTGTGAGGAGGGCTAACAGGAACGGCCGAAACGGGTCAGTTCCTCATTGGCGCAGATGGTTTCCATCAGGCGCTTGTTGGTCTCTTTCTCGACGAACAGGGTCGCCATGCGGGTAGCGTTGCAAATGGCCTTGGCATTGGAACGGCCGTGGCAGACGATGGAGATGTTCTGAAGGCCGAGCAAGGGGGCTCCGCCGTATTCGGCGTAGTCCACCACTTTGGCGAAGCGTCTGAACGCGGACTTGGCCAGCAGGCTGCCGAGCTTGGGCAGGAAGCCGGAATTGAGCAGTTCGCGCTTGAGCACGCGGCTCAGGGACAGGCCCAACCCTTCGCTGAGCTTCAGGGCCACGTTGCCGACGAAACCGTCGCAGACGGCCACGTCCATTTCGCCTGTGAAGAGATCGCGCCCTTCGATATTGCCGCTGAAATTGAGGTTCTGAGCCATTTTGAACAGCTCGTACGCCTCTTTCACCTGGCTGTTGCCCTTGCCTTCCTCTTCGCCGATGCTGAGAAGGCCCATGCGGGGGGATTCCTTATTGAGGATGTCCCGGGCGAAGGCGTCGCCCATCAGGCCGAACTGAAAGATGTTGTAGGGCTTGCAATCGACGGTGGCACCCACGTCCAGCAGGACGACGGGTTCCTTTTCCGTAGGGAGGAGCGACGCGAGGGCGGGGCGTTCCACGCCGGGGATGCGGCCCATGATGAACATGCCGCACG
>USSI01000135.1 GCA_900557315.1 uncultured Butyricicoccus sp.
GATCCGCGCCAGATCGTGGCGATCGTCCAGACGCGCGACGAGGAGCAGATCGAGCTGGTCACCGCGGCGACCCTGTACGAGCGCGGCGGGAAATACTACATCGCCTATGAGGAGAGCGAGCTGACCGGGCTGGAGGGCACCCGCACCACGGTCAAGCTGGACGGCAAGTCGGTCACGCTCATCCGCACGGGCGCCTGGCCCTCGCACATGCTGTTTTCCGAGGACGAGCGGCACGTCGGCCTGTACCAGACGCCGGTCGGCGCGGGTATGACGGTTGCGACGCACACCTCGCGCGTGCATAACACGGTGGGCGAGCACGGCGGCGAACTGGTGATCGACTATACGGTCGAGGTGGACCACTCGCTGATGGGCGAGCACCATTTTGAAATGGTGGTCTCGACCGACCCCCATGCGGGGATAACGGATATGAACGCGGCGCACAAGAGCGCTGTGATTACAAAATAACGGAGAGTGAACAAATGAACGCATATGAACTTGCGCGCGCCGAGGCGACCCGCGTCGTCGAGGCGGCATACCATAAAGCAGTGGCGGCGGGCACGCTGCCCGAGGGCGACATCCCGCCGGTTGCGGTTGAGACCCCGAAGGACGCGTCCAACGGCGACTGGGCGTCCACCTTCGCCATGCAGTGCGCCAAGCCCCTGCGCATGGCGCCCCGCAAGATCGCGGAGGCGATTGTCGAGAATCTCGACCTCGCGGGCAGCTGCTTTGACACGGTGGACATCGCAGGCCCCGGCTTTATGAACTTCACGCTGAACCAGGGCTGGTACGAAAAGGCGGTCAAAAACGTATTCGAAATGGGCGGAAGCTACGGCCGCACCCAGACCAAGAACCCGGAAAAGGTGATGGTCGAGTTCGTATCCGCCAACCCCACCGGCCCCATGCACATGGGCAACGCCCGCGGCGGCGTGCTGGGCGACTGCCTCGCGTCCGTGCTCGACTGGTCGGGCAACGACGTGACCCGCGAGTTCTACATCAACGACGCAGGCAATCAGGTGGACAAGTTTGCGCACTCGGTCGAGGGCCGCTACATCCAGGAGGTCCGCGGCGAGGACGCGATCGCGTTTGACCCGTCCTGGTATCAGGGCGACGATATCAAGGCGCTCGCGCACGACCTGGTGGAGCAGTACGGCGACAGCCTGCTGGACAAGACCCCCGAGGAGCGTTTCGCGATCATCGAGGGCTACGGCCTGCCGACCAACATCGCGCGCATGGAGCGCGACCTCAAGCGCTATAAGATCAATTACGACGTGTGGTTCCGCGAGAGCGAGCTGCACCAGAGCGGCTATGTCAAGGAGACTATCGACCTGCTGACCGAAAAGGGCGCGACCTACGAAACCGAAGACGGCGCGCTGTGGCTGCGCTCGACCGATTTCGGCTGCGATAAGGACGACGTCCTGCGCCGTGCAAACGGGTTTTACACTTATTTTGCGGCGGATATCGCCTATCACCGCAACAAGTTCGAAAAGCGCGGGTTTGACCGCGTCATCAACATCTGGGGCGCGGACCACCACGGCCATGTCAAGCGTCTGCAGTGCGCGCTGGATGCGCTGGGTCTCGACGGTTCGCACCGCCTTGAGATCGTGCTCATGCAGCTCGTGCGCATGATGCAGGGCGGCGAGGTTGTGCGCATGTCCAAGCGCACCGGCAAGAGCCTGACCCTGACCGACCTGCTTGACGAGATTCCGGTGGACGCGGCGCGCTTCTTCTTTAACTCGCGCGCGGCGGAGACGCAGATGGAGTTCGACCTTGACCTTGCGATCCGGCAGGATTCGGACAACCCGCTGTATTATGTGCAGTACGCGCACGCGCGCATCTGTTCGGTCATCAAAAACTGCGTGGAGGACGGCGTGCCCATGCCGGATGCGGCAGAGGTTGACCTGTCCGTGCTGACCGGCGCGGACGAGCGCCAGCTTATCAAGACCATCGCGCTGTTCCCGGAGGAGATCGTGCAGGCGGCTGTCAGCCGCGACCCCTCGCGCCTGAACAAGTACGCGGTCACGCTCGCGCAGCAGTTCCACCACTTCTACAACGCCTGCCGCATCAAGTGCGACGACGAAAAGCTGTGCGCGGCGCGCCTGTCTCTGTGCCTTGCGGCACGGCAGACCATCGCCAACGCGCTGGGGCTGATCGGTGTGGAGGCGCCGGAGGCAATGTGAAACACGGATAGGGGGCTTCAAAAGCCCCCTATATACGAAAGGCGGTTCCCGAAAGAAACCGCCTTTCGATACCCGAATGACGCGGCCCAGGGCCGCTGGGTCGGGGTATCCCAACGCCCGGCAAAGCTGGGCGTTGGGATGAAAATTGCCGATTTGCGGCAATTTTCTGTTTGTATACACGGCAAAGCCGCGGGGCGCTCTACAGTCTGTAGGGCGCGACGATCCGGCGCGCTTCGGGACAGCAATAAAATGGAGGGAAGGATATGGGATATCAATACAAATATGTTCCAGTGGAATTCGGCGGCGGGATGGTGGTCAATAATTCGGCAGCAGGGCACCGCAGGCTGATTCAGCAGCATTCGGTTGCAGGCTGGCACTATGTGGGATGGGTTCCGCTGACCTATACCCGGTTGGGCAGCGTAGACACGGCTGATCTGGTATTTGAACGCCCTGAGCCGGAGGAACAGACGGAGAGAACCGATGTATCAGTATGAATTTGAGCGCGTCAAAACCGAAGCCAGCGGATATTCCATGCTTGGCGGTGTAGGCATTGTACTGGACGGCCACCGTGAACTGATCCAGCGGCGGGCGCGGCAGGGCTGGCGGCTCAGCTGCTGCATCCCGGTCAAGCAGCGGGTGGAAGGATATATCACGGAATTTGATCTGGTGTTTGAAAAGCCTGTGGAACAGGCGGAATAGGCAGTAAGGAGACCCATGCATAAAAAATACTTCTTTTTTGATGTGGACGGCACGCTGGCCAGCGGCCTGACGACCATCATGCCGGAGAGTGCGAAGCGCTGTGTTGCGCGGCTGCGGGAAAACGGCCATTTCACCGCCCTGGCGACCGGGCGTTTGCAGGCTTCTGCGGCAGTGGTCGCGGAGCGGTACGGTTTTACCCATTTTGTGGCGGACGGTGGTTACAGCCTGACGCTGGACGGCAAAGTTATCGAGATGGAGGGGTTGCCCGTGGCGGACTGCATTTCGTTCATTGACAGGCTCGAGGCGGCGGGCATCCCGTGGGCGGTCACGACCGGCAACGAGCGCCTCTGCATCACGCCGGACGCGCGCTATCTGGATGTCGCGCCGGACAACTACTTCCCGGTCCGGGTGGACCCGTCGTTCGACTATCACAGGATGGACCGGCTGTACAAGGTCAATTTTGCCTGCGCGCCGGAGGACGAGAACAAGATCGACTTCGGCGGCCTGCCGACCGTGCGCTATAACCACGACGTGCTGTTCATTGAGCCGACCGAAAAGCAGCGCGGCATCCGGCGCATGCTGGATATCCTGGGCGCGGCGGATGAGGACGCCATTGTGTTCGGCGACGGCACGAACGACATCTGCATGTTCGGGCAGGGATGGTTTTCGGTTGCCATGGGCAACGCGCGGGATGCGCTCAAGGTAAAGGCAGATTACATTACCGACCCAGTTGACCAGGATGGCCTGTGGAACGCATGCAGGCACTTTGGGTGGATTTAAAGAAGGGGAAGACAGATGCTGTTTGATACGCATGCACATTACGATGACGAACGCTTTGACAGCGACCGGGACGAGTTGCTGTCCTCCATGCCTGCGAACAACGTGGGACTGATCCTGAATCCGGGCTGCGATGTGGATTCGTCGCGTAAGGCGGTCAGCTATGCGCAGAAATACCCGTTTGTATATGCCGCTGTGGGTATCCATCCGGAAAATATTGATGAAAACTGGAACGGTGATCTTGCGGCCGTCAAAGAGATGGCGCAGAGCGAGCCTAAAGTGCGTGCCATCGGGGAGATCGGCCTGGATTATTACTGGGAGAAGGACGAGCGTGCCCGCGCGCGGCAGCAGGTTGTGTTTGCGCGGCAGATGGAACTGGCGCGTGAACTGAATAAGCCGGTTATTGTGCACGACCGAGACGCGCACGGTGATTGCATGGAGATAACGCGCCGCTATCCCGGCGTGACCGGCGTATATCACTGCTATGCAGGCAGTGTGGAGATGGCGCGTGAACTGCTGAAGTTAGGGTATTATCTGTCTTTTACCGGCGTGATTACGTTCAAAAACGCCCGCCGCGCGATCGAGGTAATCCGCGAGGCGCCGATCGAGCGGCTGATGATCGAAACCGATGCGCCGTATATGGCGCCCGAGCCGTATCGCGGCCGCCGCAACTCATCGCTGTATGTGCACCGCATGGCGGAAACCATTGCGGAGGTCAAAGGGATGGATGCCGGGGAAGTAGAGCGCATCACGATGGAAAACGGTAAACGGCTGTTTGGAATTTCCTGACGAAAAAATAGGATTTGTTCTTGACAGATGAACCGAATTTCGGTATAATATATTTCGTCGCCAAGATGAATTGAACGGCGAAATATGGGGGTATAGCTCAGCTGGGAGCCCAGTTGAAGCGGTTACACACCCCTCATGTTGGGAACAAAAAATTTAATAATCACTCTCTTCTATCTGGGGGTATAGCTCAGCTGGGAGCGTCGAACATACCAACACGCACCCCCATCTGAGAGCCACTTTTCGACAACTTAATACAGGTTTCCCTATAATTTCCCATTTATGGGAATATATGGGGGTATAGCTCAGCTGGGAGCCCGGTTGAATTGGTTACACACCCCTCAGAAAATTGAATAAGAAATACTCAGCACGCCCTTTTATTTGGGGGTATAGCTCAGCTGGGAGAGCGCTTGAATGGCATTCAAGAGGTCAGCGG
>USSI01000136.1 GCA_900557315.1 uncultured Butyricicoccus sp.
CTTCTGATAGTTCTGATTTATCTTTGTCATCCTCCGCTCTCCTCTTTTTTACAGCTCGATTTCCCCGTCAAACACAAACGCCGCAGGTCCTGTCATAAACACATGATTGGTTGCCTCATCCCAACGGATGTTCAGATTGCCGCCGCGCAGCCGCAGTTCCGCCTGGCGGCCAGTCAGGCCGTTGAGCACTGCCGCCACCAGACTCGCCGTAGCGCCTGTGCCGCAGGCCCAGGTTTCACCCGAGCCGCGCTCCCACACGCGCATTTTCAGGCTGCCATCCGGCAGGACGTTGACAAACTCTGTATTGACCCGCTCCGGGAACAGTGCGTGACGTTCAAATTTCGGACCGATCCGCTCAAGGTCCAGCCCGTCGATATCCTCAGTGAGGAAAATCACGCAGTGCGGGTTGCCCATGGAGACGCAGGTGATGTGGTACACCTTTTCATCCACCACAAGCGGCGCGCCGATGACGGTGTCGCCCTCCATGTCCACCGGGATGTCCTGCGGGTTTAAGATAGCCGCACCCATATCCACGCGGGCAGAAAGCATTTTGCCGTCCTCAACAGTCAGTTCAAGCGTTTTCACGCCCGAAAGCGTATCGACCGTGACCGTGGTACGGCCGTCGGTCATGCCGTTGTCATACAGGTATTTGCCTACGCAGCGGATGCCGTTGCCGCACATCTTGCCCTCCGACCCGTCGGCGTTGAAGATGCGCATCTGCGCGTCCGCCTTGTCCGAAGGGGAGATCAGGATGATGCCGTCGCCGCCGATGCCGAAGTGCGGCTCGCTCAGCCGGACAGAGAGTTCTCCGGGGTTGGGAACCATCTGGTTGAAACAGTTGAAGTAGATATAGTTGTTGCCGCAGCCGTGCATCTTTGTGAAGGACAGCTTCACGCGGTTTCCCTCCTTGATTTAATAAAAAATGGTATATGAGCGGGGGGTGCCATTCCTTCGCTCATACACCATTCAGTATACCATATTCCGGCGGAAATTTCTCTACCGATTTGAAAAAAAGGGGGAAAATTTTGTCGTACGGGCGCACGCAGTTTTGGTCGGTATCGCACAAAATACGGGTTATCCTGGCGTGTCCCCCTGGATAATGGACTCGGCAATCTCGCGTTTGGTGCGCCGCCGCTTCATGGCCTGCTGCTCGATGTAGGCGTGCGCCTCGGGTTCGCTCATGGCGCAGCACTCGATCAGCAGGCACTTGGCGCGGTCTACCGTGCGGATGTCCTCGATGCGCTGCTGCAGGCGGCGGTTTTCGCTTTGCAGGCCGGTCAGGCGCTGCCGTGCAGCGCGCATGAGGCGAAGCGCCTGCATGAACAGCACGCGCGAGAGCGGTTTTGGGACGACGAGCACGCCGTCGTCCTCCACCTTTTCGGCGACACTGTCCGCGATTTCCGCTTTGGCAAGCAGGATGACGCCCGCGAGCGTATCGTGCGCCGCAGTCTGTGCCATTTCGTGGCCGAATTCATCCGGCAGGGGGGTGTTGACCAGCACAAGGTCAAACATGCCGTTGACCAGCACGCGGCGCGCCTCCGCACCGGAGGCGGCATAGCAGAACTGGGTCTGCACACCGCAGGAAGTGAGAAACTGCGTAAGCATAGTATGGGATTTTTCCGTTGCGGAAACAATCAAAGTACGCTCCAAACAGCGTCCCCTCCTTTCGGGCAAGTGGTATCAGGATGCTTTTTCAGACATTCAATACCGCTCGAAATAGAGGGCGCGTTCGGCCGCGGTGCGGTCGTCCGCAAGGGCAATGCGGTCGTGCTCGGCCTGCTTGGCGGCGAAAAACGCATTGAGCGCTTTGGCGGGCAGATGGCGGGCGATGAAGGTGCTGTCCTCTGCAATGCGGATTGCGTCGCACAGCGAGCCGGGAAGGGATTCATACTGCGCACGCACCGCGTCGGACGCGGTGAACAGGTTTTCGTCGCAGGCGGGGGCAAGCGGGAGCCTGTGCTCGATGCCGTCGAGGCCCGCGTGGATGAGCAGGGAGAACACAATGTAGGGGTTGATGCAGCCGTCAAACGCGCGCATCTTCATGCGGTTTGCAAGCCCGCCGCCGGTAAGCGGTACCGCGATGAGCGGCGAACGGTTCTGGTGCGACCAGGTGATATATTTGGGCGCCTCATATTCGCCGAGCCGCTGGAAGGAGTTGGTCAGCGGGTTGCCGAAAATGGTCATCTCGGCGGCACGCTGCAGGATGCCCGCAACAAAGCTGCGGCCCTCTGCAGACTGGTCAAACGACGGATGGAACAGGTTTTTGCCGTCCTTGGTGATCGAGATGGACAGGTGCAGCCCGCTGCCCGGCGCGCCCGGCAGCGGCTTGGGCAGGAAAGAGGCGAACAGGCCGCTGGACGACGCCATCGACTTGACGACCCACTTGAAGGTGACGAAGTTGTCCGCCGCCTCGAGCGCCTCGGCATAGCGGAAATCCACCTCGTTCTGGCCAGGGCCCTGCTCGTGGTGCGAGGACTCGGGCTGAATGTTCATCTCTTCGAGCGTCAGGCAGATCTGCCGGCGTACGTTTTCCGCCTTGTCGAGCGGCGCGACGTCAAAATACTCGCCGTGGTCGTGCGGGATGGTGGTCGGATGCCCCTTTTCGTCCAGCTCAAACAGGTAAAACTCGCTTGCCGTGCCCATGGTGATCGCGTAGCCCGCGCGGCGCGCGCGGCGGCCCGCCTCGCGCAGCAGATGGCGGCCGTCGCCTTCAAAGGGGGTGCCGTCCGGGTAGCGGATATCGCAGTAAAAGCGCACCACGCGGCCCTGTGCCGGGCGCCACGGCAGCACGGACAGCGTGGCCGGGTCGGGGAACAGAAGCAGGTCGGAGGCATCCACATTCAGAAAGCCGCGCAGCGACGAGGCATTGAAGTGGATGCCGTGCTCAAATGCACGCGTCAGCTCGGTCGGCATGATGGCGATGTTTTTCTGGTTGCCGAAAATATCGCAAAACGCCAGACGGATAAATTTGACATCGTTTTCCTCAATAAACTGTACGACTTCGCTCATGGTAGCGTCCATAAAACCGCGCTCCTCTCTGAAAATGGTTTTTGCGAAATGCTCAGGATTCGTAGGTATAGAGCTGATGGTAACCGGCTTCCGGGTTGGGGGACAGCACGTAATACTTCTGCGCCAGCAGCGCCTTTGCGTCCCCGCCGAAATACCGGCAGTAGTCCTCAATATAGGGTGCAATCTTGTTCAGGTCTTCTGTTGCGGCCTCGCTGACCAGCACCTGCCGGGGCAGGCCGGCCGGGGCCCGATCACATCTTAACACAATTTTGCCGCCGTGCATACCGCAGAAATTTCCGGCCGGATAGGCGCCGTCCTGGCCGATGCCGAGCACCAATATCAGGCCGCCCGCCTGATATTCGCCGAGGAAGGAACCGGCCCTGCCGCCGATTACGACAACGGGGAAGTGATGCTGGTATGCTTTCATGTGAATGCCGCCGCGGTAGCCGCAGTCGCCCTGGATGAAGATGCGCCCGCCGCGCATACCGTAGCCGCAGGCGTCGCCGACGTTGCCGTGGATGATGATATCGCCCTCGTTCATCGTGTCGCCAACGGCTTCCTGCGCGTTGCCGAATACCTCGATGGTCGAGCCGTTGAGGTATTGGCCGAGGCCGTTGCCCGGCGTGCCGTGCATGATGATATTTTTTCCGGACGAGCCGCAGCCGAGATAACGCTGGCCGATCGCATTTTCGATCGCGATCTCGTTATCGTTGATGCTGCGGACCTGCTCGTTTACCTGCTTGTAATAGGTCAGCCCTGCCTGTACAGTGGTCATCAGTGTGCGCCTCCTAACTTTTTCGCGCGCTCCGCGCGGGAGAATGCCATCAGCTGCGGCTTTTCGCGGATCAGGTCAAAGTCGATGCTGTCGAGCGGGGTCTGTTCGCGGATGAGCGAGGTGTAAATGCCCGCACGGTCCACGTCGCCGATCATAATGAAGCCAACCAGCCGGTTCTCCCGCGTGACGAGCAGTTTATAATGTTCCTCATCGTGCTCCAGATAGGTCTCGCCGTCATACGAGCCTGCGGTAATCATGTGCAGGCCCATAAAACCGGAGGCGTTCATCGGGATCGCCTTGGTAAATTCCTGCTGTCCGCCCGGTTGCGGCCAGCTGTCTCGCCCTGCATGTAGGCGTTGGGCAGGATGGCGAGGATGCGGTCGGTGTCCGCTGCAATGTCGTGCGACACGGCGCAGTCGCCCGCGGCATAGATGTCCGGTACCGTGGTGGCCGAGCAAGCGTCGGTCAGGATGCCGCGGTTTACCTCGCAGCCCGCCTCTGCGGCGAGCTCGGTGTTCGGCCGCACACCGACCGCGACGACCAGCACGTCGAAATCGATCGTTTTGCCGCTCTTGAGATGGGCGGTGTGGGGCTCGAACTGCTCGACCGAGTCTTCGAGCAGGAATTTGACCCCCTTGGATTCGATATGCCTCTGGATGATGGAAGCAGGCACCTCGGTCAGTACGTTGGGCAGGATGCGCGGCGCGAGGTCGATGACCGTCAGCTCTTTCACGCGCTGGTAAATGCCTTCCGCGCACTTCAGGCCGATCAGGCCCGCGCCGATGATGAGCACGCGCTTGTCGTTTTCGCTGCCCAGCATGGCGTCCAGATGCTTGGCGTCGTCCAGCGTCATGAAGCTGGTTTTGTTTTCGACCGTATCCAGCCCTGCCATGGGCGGCACGAACGGCCGAGAGCCGGTGCAGATGCACAGCTTGTCATAGGGGACGGATGCACCGTCCTCGAGCACTACGGTTTTTGCAGCAGCATCTATTTTTACTGCTTTGCGGCCGAGCAGCGTGGTCACGCCGTTCTTCTCATAAAAGTCCGCAGGGCGGTACTGGAGCATTTTCTCCTCGG
>USSI01000137.1 GCA_900557315.1 uncultured Butyricicoccus sp.
GAGTGCATCCTTGGTAAGGATGAGGTCACCGGTTCAAATCCGGTCAGCAGCTCCACGACAGCGTCTGCTTTTGCAGGCGCTGTTTTTCTGTTAGGAGCATAAAGAAGCACTGCCGACCTGATGGCCAGCAGTGCTTTTTGTTTCAGTCATTTACCAGCGGGGTGGACAGGTAGCGGTCGCCGGTGTCCGGCAGGAGCGCCACAATGGTTTTGTGTGCGTTTTCCGGACGTCTGGACAATTCGGCTGCCGCCCACAGCGCCGCGCCGGAGGAGATGCCGATGAACAGGCCTTCGCTGTGTGTGAAGGTGCGTGCGGCGGTGAAAGCATCCTCGCCTTTGACACGGATTACCTCATCATATACCTTGGTGTTCAGCACTTCGGGTACAAAGCCTGCGCCAATGCCCTGGATTTTGTGCGGGCCGCCCTTGCCAGTGGAAAGCACGGGGGATTCATCCGGCTCGACCGCCACCACCTTTACATTGGGGTTCTGCTCCTTGAGATAGGAACCAACGCCGGTGATGGTGCCGCCGGTACCAACACCGGCGACAAAAATATCCACCTTGCCGTCAGTCTGCGACCAGATTTCCGGGCCGGTGGAGGCGCGGTGCGCCGCCGGGTTGGCAGGGTTGACAAACTGGCCGGGGATGAAGCTGTTTTCGATCTCCTTTGCCAGCTCGTCCGCCTTTGCAATCGCGCCCGACATACCCTTGGTGCCGTCTGTCAGCACCAGTTCCGCGCCGTATGCCTTGAGCATGTTGCGGCGCTCTACGCTCATGGTCTCGGGCATGGTCAGTATGATGCGGTAGCCGCGCGCTGCTGCGACCGCAGCGAGGCCGATGCCCGTGTTGCCGCTGGTCGGCTCAATGATGGTGGTGCCGGGCTTGAGCGCGCCGCTGGCCTCCGCCTCGTCGATCATGGCGCAGGCGACGCGGTCCTTGACCGAACCCGCGGGGTTAAAATATTCGAGTTTGGCAAGAATCTGCGCGTTGGCGCCGATTTTGCGCATGAATTGTTCCGCTGCATACAGCGGTGTGTTTCCGATCAGCTCGGAAAAGCTGCGTTTGATATCAGACATTAACGTACCGCCTTTCATAATACACTAAAATCATATATGTTTTATATGAATTAAGCATACAGGGAAAACGCGGCTTTGTCAAGGCATATTTGCCAATATCACGTAAATTCTTAAAAAAGCGCCCATCTGCGCGGCATATACGGAAAAAGCCCCGTTTGAGGGGCTTTAGCCGGGCTCGCGGGCAATCAGGCCGTAGAGCAGCGTGTCCAGCAGCTTTTGCGCGGTGGACTCAGCATCTGCAGCAGTGTCCTCGCGGATGTACACACCGAGGAAGTTGATAAACGCGCGGAACTGACGGATTGCCTCCTCCATCGGGATGCGGTCGGAAAGGTGTTCTTTTGTGAGCACGCTGCGGAGCGTGGCGTTGTTCAGGTCGTCAAACGCGGCGCGGCAGGTGTTGATGCGGTCAGTTAGGTGCGCGGGCGGGTACATCAGCACATCGTAAAACAACTGGCGGTGCGCGGGATGCTGCTGAAAGAACTGCATGCGCACGGAGAAGTACTGCGCGACCGTAACGCCGGGGAGGTCGATCCGGCCGGAGAGAAACGCGGTCATTTCGTCGAACAGCTTTTGGACACAGGCCAGATACAGCGCATCCTTATTCGGATAGTAGTGGTACAGCAGCCCTTTGGAGATTTCGCCGCGCGCACAGATCAGGTTGAGCGAGCTGCCTGCATAACCGTTCCCGGCGAACTCCGCAAAGGCGTGTTTTAAGATAAGGTCACGGCTTTTCCTGTTTTTTTCGGCCTGTTTCATCAGCATTACCCCCTATGGTTACAGTATAGCAAAATCCTGGTTTTGTGTCCATATTGTTATTGACCGAATGGTCTGTTTATGATATCTTCAAAGCAAACCGAATAGTTTGTTTTTATGAGGCGATGAATATGAAGAAAAAGCTCGTTTGTGCGGCGCTCAGCGCGGCGCTTCTGTGTGGGACGGCCTCTGCCGCGGCGTGGCCGCAGTGGGCGCAGGACGCGCGCGACTGGGCGGCACAGCGTGAGATCAGCGAAGCGCTGCTGGCGGCGCCCGAGGCCGCGGTCACCCGCGGGCAGGCGGCGCAGTTGCTGTACGAGGCGGCGGGACGGCCGGCGGTTTCCGACGATACGCCGTTTACCGACGTGCCTGCCGCTTATGCCGACGCCACCGCGTGGGCGGCGGCGAAGGGTTATATCAAGGGCGTGGGCGGCGGCCGCTTCCTGCCGGACCAGCTGGTGACGCGGCAGGAGTTTGCCGCCATGCTGTACCGCGGCGCAGGGGAGCCGGCAGTCAGCGGGAGCGAGCTGGACGGTTACGCGGACGCCGCGTCGATCGCCGGCTGGGCGGAGGACGCGATGCTCTGGTGCAATAAAACCGGCCTTATCAGCGGCAAATCCACCAGCAGCCTCGCCCCGCAGGATACGATCATCATGGCGGAAGCGGTGCTGATCGTCCAGCGCAGCACACTGCTGCCGGATACGGCGCAGCTGGCGCAGGACCTGCAGACCCTGAGCGCACAGCACCGCCCGATCGGCTCGGCGGGCGAGCAGGCGGCGGTGCGCTACCTGCAAAGCCGCTTTACTGAGATGGGGTATCAGGTCAGCACGCAGGACTATACGAATGACGCGGGCCAGACCGGTACGAATGTGATTGCCGTCAAGCCTGCCGCTTCTGCGGATGCGGATATCCTTGTGGTGTCCGCGCACCACGACAGCGTGCCGACCGCCTATGGCGCGAACGACAACGCCTCGGGCGTGACCGCGCTGCTCGCTGTGGCGCAGGCGCTCAAGGATGTGGATACGGATACCGAGGTGCGCTTCATCAGCTTCACGGATGAGGAAAACGGCAAGAACGGTTCGCGGTACTATACTTCGACGCTGTCCGAGGACGAGCGCAGCCGCATGACCGGCGATATCCAGCTGGATATGCTCGGCGGCCTCGGCTCGACCGGCACCATGCTCTGCACGATGGACGGCGAGGCCAACTGGCTGACCGGCCTGCTGCAGGAGCAGAACGCCGCGCTGGCGCTCGGCGCGGAAACCGCGAGCGACCACGCTTCGTTCCAGCTGGCGGGCGTACCCAGCGTGCTGGTGATGCAGAACGGCCGCGGGTACCTCTACCATTCGGCGGCGGATGTCGCCAGCCAGATCGACCTGTTCAGCCTTTCGGGCGCGGCGCAGTCCGTGGCGTCGGCGGTGCATCAGGTGATGGACGCGGATACGCCGTCCTACCGGGAGACCGCGCGGGAACAGGCGGACGGCTACACCTACCGCCAGACCCGGCAGAACGTGATTTATTTCAGCAGCTCGCTGGCGGACACCGAAGCTTACATCGGCGCCGCAGGGGAACTGGTGGATACGGAAGAGGTCAGCGGGGACGGCTGGACGGATGTTTACGACACCTATCGGTATTCCATGCGGTGGTTTGACGGCGATACGCCGATGAACACCTATTACCGCTACCGCAACGGCTTTTTGGAGGGGATTGAAATCCATCCTGCCGAGACCGGCTGCAGCGCGGCCGAGGTGCGCCGCCTGATTACCGCGATGTACGGCGCGCCGTCCTCCTCGGAGGAGGGCCGCGAAAGCTGGATCGACGAGGTGTACAGCAAATACATCACCCTGTCGGATACAGCGGACGGCTGCACGGTCACGGTATCGAATTATTCGCTCGGCATTACCAATGTGATTGCCGAATATCCGGTCGTGAATGGCCGCGCACAGATCAGCAATGCCCAGCACGCAAAGGTGTGGGAGTTCCTGTGCTCCATCCTGCCGGATGACGCGCGCGTCAAGATTGCGGAATTCAACCTGTATACAGACGGTTACAGCAACGTGCTCGCCTATACCTCGCCGGTCAAGGACGAGAATGGGGAGTCGGATAACACCCGTTTCTCGATCAATATCGACTATTATGACGTATATGACGAAAACGGTAATCCGTGCGACTGGAGCAAGCTGACCTACACCATCCTGCACGAATACGGCCATGTGCTGCTGGAGGACGAGACCCAGGTGGATCTGTCGGCCGGCAGCGATACGCACGACCCGGCGGGCTTTGTGCCCGGCTCGTTCCGCAAGGCGTTTTACGACCGGTTCTGGAAGCAGATCGACACCGGCACCGGTGTAAACGACTATGAGCAGAACCCGACCCACTACGTCAGCCGGTACGGCGCGAATTACTTCCACGAGGACATTGCGGATACGTTCGCGGTGTTTGTACTGGGCGCAAAGCCGGAGGGGAATACGGTCGCTGAGCAGAAGCTGCTCGCGTTCTGGGAGGACGCGGACATGGTTGCCCTGCGGCAGGCCATCCGGGACAACATGGGCCTGGATCAGCCGCAGAAGCCGGTGGAACCGGAAGAACCGACCGCGCCGGAGAACCCGGGCAGCGGGGATGAGGTCCTCAGCGTGACCGATACCGCGCAGATCAAGGCGGAACTCGGGGACGCGATTGCGGCTGTGCAGCAGCCTGCGGCTTTTGACATCTCCGCGCTGCCGGACAGCTCCAATCTGGAGATCGACGTGCAGAACCTCTATAACAGCCTGCTCTCTGAGCACCCGGAGTATAAATACGCCTATGATATGCAGGTTTCGGTGGAAAACAGCCTGCTGCGCTGCACCTTCTCCTATATGCCCTATCGCACCGGCGATTACCCGGCAGGTTTCGAGGGGACAGAGGTTGACAGTCTGGACGGCCTGATTCAGACCGCGCAGGATAACCTGACGAAAGAAAGCGTTTCGATCCGCATCACCAATCCGGAACTGACGGTGGACGATATGAACAAGGCGCTCCAGCAGG
>USSI01000138.1 GCA_900557315.1 uncultured Butyricicoccus sp.
CGAGGCGCGTCATTTCTGCCGCCCCGGGTCTGTTTTGTTTTTTTGAGGATATCCAATGTCCCGACATATGGCAATTTCAATCACGCTCCCCGTGCGGGGTGCGGCGCTTGACGGTCAGGTTTATCCGATGAACAAATACGAAATCGGCGTGACCGCGCCGCCGTTCCATCCATGGTGCCGCGGCACTACAGCGCCGTATTTTGAAGATATGCAGGATATCGGCGAACGCTGGGCGCGAGACCCTGAGACTGGCAAGACATACACCGTGCCGGGCAGCATGACGTATAAGCAGTGGGCGGCAAAGCAGACGGGGCTTGCGAAAAGCGTTAAACCGCTTGAAAAATCAACGAAAAGTGGTATAATACCCACAAGTACAAGGCATCTGCAAAACAAACTAAGCTACGAGTGGAAAGGGGAAAAGAATTTTATACCCCAAAACACAAAGTTTTCAAAAATTACGACTATAGCAGGCAAAGGCAGCGACGAGGCTATCGGCGATATTAAACGTCTTATTCGCAACTACGGCGGGTCTGCTGACGAGTGGAAAAAGCAAGCTGGAAAGATAAACAGTGCAAAGTATGTTTTCGATGTTCATTGGTATGAACGCGATGACGGCATACAGCATGATGTGAAACTGAAAAACAGAACGGAGAAAAAGAAATGAAATTGCGTTATGTTGGAGAGTCTTTCGGCGTTGACAGTCTAACAGACGGAAAAATATACGAAGCCACTGAGGAAGACGGATTTTACAGAGTGATTGATGACAGTGGCGAAGATTATTTATATTCGATGACAAATCCCGCACCGCTTGACGGCAGCAGCGAGGGCGGACGTTGGGAGATAGTCGAAGATTAACAATGATAAGATAGAAGCATCGTTAAAAACGGTGCTTTTTTCATGCCAAAAACCAACAACTTAATGATCGAAGCGCTTGATTACCGGGACTTGCCGGAGAAAAAGGACAAAAGGAGATATTAAAAATGTTGAGTTGGCTAAAAGAAATCCTTGGCGACGGATATACCGACGAATTCGATAAAAAGATTTCACAGGAAATAGGCAAAAGCTTTGTTGCAAAATCAGACTTTAACGCAAAAAACGAAGCACTAAAAAACCTTGAAGCGCAGATAGCAGACCGCGATAAGCAGCTTGAAGATTTGAAAAAGTCCACCGGCGATGTTGACGGTCTTAAAGCTCAGATAGCCACCCCAGTGTGTTCTTTTCGAGCCCTGCTGCGGCCAGCTTATCTTCGGCACGATCTGCCATCACCACATCATGGAGGAACTTAAATTCCACCGCTTGCTCAAACGCGCTCATTTTGCCATCACCGTCAAAATCAAAACCGCCCAAGGCCGGAGCTGTTCCGATCATGAGCGGTTTTTTGTCCATATATCAAAAAATTTTGCACGGCGCAGCAAGGTGCAGGCCGGCAGCGGCCGGTGTTATCTAAAAAGGCGCTTTTACGCGTTTTCCGTAAGATGCGGCTGCCGCTGCTCCATTGGTATGTAATGCCCTTTAATGCTGACTGCGCGGTAGGCGGGACGCATGATGCGGCTGCACGTCAGCAGCTCCTCCATACGGTTGGCACACCAGCCGGCTATACGGGCGGAGGCAAACAGCGGCGTGAATACATCCTGGGGGATGCCCAGCATGGTATACACAAGGCCCGAGTACATATCCACATTTGCGCACATGGGCGTTGCGTCGCGGCGGCGCTCCTGCAGCAGCGGAATACCCAGTTCCTCGACCTTCTGCAGAAGTGCAAATTCCTCGGCGTAGCCTTTGATCTCGGCCATATGCTGCGCGTATTTCTTCAGCAGCTCAGCACGTGGGTCGGATATGGTGTACACCGCGTGGCCCAGTCCGTACAGCTTGCCGGAGCCGTCACCGGCTTCCTTATTCAGCAGCTTTACCAGATAGTCGCGGATAGAGCCGTCGTCATGAGGGTCAACGTTCTCCTTGATATAGCCGAACATCTCCATGACCTTGGCATTGGCGCCGCCGTGGAGAGGGCCTTTGAGCGAGCCGACGGCGCCGGCGATCGCACTGTATGTGTCCGTTCCGCTGGAGGTCATGGCACGGCAGACGAATGTGGAGTTGTTGCCGCCGCCATGCTCTGCATGGACCATCAGCATCATGTCCAGCAAATGCGCTTCTTCCTCTGTGTAGTTTGTGTCCGGTCGGATCATACGCAGGAAATTCTCCGCAGTGGACAGCTCGGGCACGGGGAAATGGATATGCAGAGAGTCGCCATGGAAATAATGGCGCTTCACAGCGTAGGAATTGGCAACGATCGACGGGAAGCAGCCGATGAGCTTGACCGACTGCAAAAGCAGGTTCTCGATGGAGGTGCTGTCCGGATCAGGATCGTAGGAATACAGGCTCAGCACGCTGCGCGCCAGCTCGTTCATCATGTTGCTGCTGGGGTGACGCATGATCATGCCCTCGGTAAAGCCGTCCGGCAGCTTGCGCGCCTGACTCATGATGCCGTTGAAGCGGGCAAGCTCATCCTGCGTGGGCAGATAGCCCATAAGCAGCAGATACGCTACCTCCTCGAAGCCGAAGGTGCCGGCCTTGCGGTGCGCCTCGACAATATCGTGCAGCTCGATGCCGCGATAATACAGCCGCCCGGGGGTGGGCACTCTCTGGCCGTCCTGCAGCAGGTAGCCCTGTACGCTGCCGACCTTGGTGACGCCGACCAGCACGCCGGTACCGTCGCTGTTACGCAGGCCTTTTTTGACCTCGCCGTGATAAAACTCGTCGCCAATGGCATATTCCTTCTGAATTCGGTGGCTCAGCGGCTCCGTGTAACGCTCCAGAATATCGGTATCCTTTTCAGCCATGATGCCTTCCTTTCCCTCCGCAGTGCCTGCGGGTCTTTAGATTTAATGGTCTGATTATAGCGCGGCGCAGAGCGCTTTGCAAGATAAAATTTTTAAAAATTCATAAAACGCCAAAAAATTTCATTAAATCGAGGCGCCCACGAGCAAAAATGCAATAATTATGTTTTTAACTTTCATTTTTCAGTTGCAATCCGAGAATAATCTGCTATACTGATACATTGTAATTGTAACATCAATAGCGTCTACAAAATTTCTCCTAAAAGGAGCGTGACCATATGATTAAGCTTCAGAACAAAGGCGTCACCCTTCAGGGCGGCGTGCCGACTCCCGCCGAAGCCGTCTTTCCTGCCGGCCGGGACAAGACCATGGCTTATCAGATCCTCCGCCGCCATGACAGACCCTGCGGCGACGGATCGATGCACCTGACATTCGACAGTCTCATTTCCCATGATATCACCTATGTGGGAGTCATCCAGACCGCCAAAGCCAGCGGCATGACGGAGTTTCCGGTGCCATATGTGCTGACCAACTGCCACAACAGCCTGTGCGCTGTCGGCGGCACCATAAACGAGGACGACCATGTGTTCGGTCTGTCCGCCGCCGTGAAATACGGCGGAGATTATGTGCCTGCAAATCAGGCGGTCATCCACCAGTACGCGCGAGAGATGATGAGCGGCTGCGGCCGCATAATCCTCGGCTCCGACAGCCACACGCGCTACGGCGCGCTCGGCACCATGGGCATCGGCGAGGGCGGACCCGAGATCGTAAAGCAGCTGCTGCGCAACACATATGATATTGCCGCTCCTGAGGTGATCCTGGTCTGGCTCACCGGGCAGCCGCCCCAAGGCGTAGGGCCGCATGACGTGGCCATCGCGCTGTGCGGCGCGGTGTACAAAAACGGCTTTGTAAAGAACAAGGTGCTGGAGTTTGCAGGCCCTGCCGTATCCCGGCTGCCCATGGACTATCGCATCGGCATCGACGTTATGACCACGGAAACAGCCTGCCTCAGCTCCATATGGGAGACCGACGACGCCGTGGCGGAGTACCTTGCCATCCACGGCAGGCCGGAGACGTTTACCGCGCTGCATCCGCAGGACGGCGCGTACTACGACGGCATGATCACCATCGACCTCAGCCGCATGGAGCCTATGGCCGCGCTGCCGTTCCACCCGTCCGAGGCCGTGACGCTGCGCGAGCTTATCCACGATCCGGGCGATCATCTGCGCGAGGTGGAAAAGCGCGCCGAGGCCCAGTTCGGCGGCAAGGCCGGACTGCACCTGACCGATAAGCTGGTAAACGGCAAGCTCATGGTAGATCAGGGCATCATAGCCGGCTGCGCCGGCGGCATGTATGATAACATCGCCGAGGCCGCCGCCATTCTGAACGGTCACGACACCGGCAGCGGCTATTTCTCCCTGTCGGTATATCCGCCCTCGGTGCCGGTGAATCTGGAGCTTATGGAAAACGGAGTGCAGCAGTCGCTGCTGGCTTCCGGCGCGCTGTTCAAGCCCTGCTTCTGCGGCCCCTGCTTCGGCGCAGGGGATGTACCTGCAAACAACGGCCTGTCAATCCGCCACACCACCCGAAACTTCCCCAACCGAGAGGGTTCAAAGCCTGCGGACGGTCAGCTTGCCGGCGTCATTCTCATGGACGCGCGCTCCATTGCCGCCACAGCCCGAAATCACGGCGTTCTCACCTCGGCGGCGGACGTAGACTACATGCCGCCTGCGCCGGTGCAGCGCCGCTTTGACCGCAAGGTATACGATCGCCGCGTCTACTTCGGCTTCGGACATGCCCGGCCGGACGCGCCCTTGAAGTACGGCCCCAACATTGCCGAGTGGCCTGCCATCCCGGCTCTGGCCGACGATCTTCTCATGCAGGTGGCCTCCGTCCTGCGCGACGAGGTTACAACGACCGATGAGCTTATCCCCTCCGGCGAGACATCGTCCTATCGCTCCAACCCCTTGAAGCTTGCGGAATTTGCGCTGTCGCGCCGCGACCCGGATTATGTG
>USSI01000139.1 GCA_900557315.1 uncultured Butyricicoccus sp.
TGAATGATGCTCTGGATGAACGGCGGGAAGGCTGCCGCCTGATAGGTTTCGCCCTTGGTCTCATTGGTGATGACGCCGGTGTCAAAGTTGACCGAAACCGTATCGCCGTCGTCAATGCCGTTCGCCGCCGCCTCGCACTCGAGGATCGGCAGGCCGATGTTGATGGCGTTGCGGTAGAAGATACGCGCAAACGAGGAAGCGATCACGCAGGATACGCCGTTTTCCTTCAGCACGAGCGGCGCGTGTTCACGCGACGAGCCGCAGCCAAAGTTGCGCGTCGCCACGACAATGTCGCCCGGCTGCATCTTATGTACGAATTCCGCGTCGATATCCTCCATCGCGTGGGTCGCCAGCTCCTTGGTGTCTGCGATATTCAGATAGCGCGCGGGGATGATAACGTCGGTATCGACGTTATCCCCGTATTTGAAAACTCTGCCTTTTGCATTCATTGTGCGGTTTCCTCCCTTACTTCAGGTCGTCCGGCGCGCAGATGTAGCCTGCAACGGCGCTTGCCGCGGCAACCGCCGGGCTTGCCAGATAAATTTCCGAGGTGATATGGCCCATACGGCCGACGAAATTGCGGTTTGTGGTCGAAACCGACTTCTCGCCGTGCGCGAGGATGCCCATATGGCCGCCCAGGCACGGGCCGCAGGTCGGGGTGGAAACGATCGCGCCCGCCTGGATGAAAATCTTGGTCAGCCCCTCCTCGATGCACTGGAGGTAGACCTCCTGCGTGGCGGGAATAATGATGGTGCGCACATCCGGATGCACCTTGCGGCCCTTGAGTATCTCCGCCGCGACGCGCATATCGTCGATGCGCCCGTTGGTGCACGAGCCGATGACCGACTGCTGGATTTCGATATGCCCCAGCTCGTCGATGGTTTTAGTGTTTTCCGGCAGATGCGGGCACGCGACCGTCGGGCGGAGCGCGGACAGGTCGATTTCGATCTCCTGCTCGTATTCCGCATCCGCGTCGGCTTCAAATACCGTGACTTCGCGGTTGACACGGCCCTTGATGTAGTCCATGGTCTTGTCGTCTACCGGGAAGATGCCGTTCTTCGCGCCCGCCTCGATCGCCATGTTGCAGATCGTAAAGCGGTCGTCCATGGACAGGGAGGACACGCCCTCGCCTACAAACTCCATGGACTTGTACAGCGCGCCGTCCACGCCGATCTTACCAATGATGTGCAGGATGACGTCCTTGCCGGACACCCACGGGCTGAGTTTGCCCTTCAGCACGAATTTGATCGCGCTCGGCACCTTGAACCACGCCTTGCCGGTCGCCATACCGGCGGCGAGGTCGGTCGAGCCGACGCCGGTCGAAAACGCACCCAGCGCGCCGTAAGTACAGGTGTGGCTGTCCGCGCCGATAATCAGCTCGCCCGGGGCGGTCAGGCCTTTTTCCGGCAGGAGCGCGTGCTCAATGCCCATCGAACCCACGTCAAAAAAGTTGACAATATTGTGCTTCTTGGAAAATTCGCGGCACTCGAGGCACTGCTCGGCGGATTTTATGTCCTTATTCGGTGCAAAATGATCCATGACGAGTGCGATTTTGGTGTTGTCAAACACCTTGTCAAAGCCCGCCTTCTCCATTTCGCGGATCGCGACCGGGCCGGTGATATCGTTAGCAAGCGTCAAATCCACGTTTGCCTCGATCAGCTGCCCTGCCGTCACGCTGTCCAGCCCCGCATGCTTTGCGAGGATTTTCTGCGTCATTGTCATGCCCATAACAGATGTTTCCTCCTGCCCTCAGTCGATGAAATACTTGTTGATACCGTTGATATACGCCTTGATGGAGGCCTCGATGACGTCAGTCGATACGCCGCGGCCGGTCACCATCTCGCCGCCGTCGATGCTGACCTTGGCGATTGCTTCCGCCTGCGCGTCCTCGCCGTCGGTCATCGAACGCAGCGAGTAATCCTCCAGCTCGATCTCCTTGCCGACAATCTTATTGATTGCGCGGAATGCAGCATTGATCGGGCCGTCGGACGCCGCAGCGCGCTCAAATACCTCGTCGCCCTTCTTGACGCGGATGACTGCGGTCGAGGTAATGGTGTTGCCCGAATTGATGACAAAGCGGTCGAGCGTGTAGCGTTCCTCGCCGGAAACCGGCACCGCGCCGACCAGCGCTTCCAGGTCGCGGTCTTTTATGACCTTTTTCTTGTCCGCCAGGGCCTTGAACTTCTCAAAGGTCTTGTCGAGCTTCTCCTTATCCAGCGAGTAGCCCAGTTCGCGCAGACGATCCTCGAACGCATGGCGGCCGGAGTGCTTGCCCAGCACGATCGCGTTCTTCGGGATGCCGACGGATTCCGGCGTCATGATCTCATAGGTCTGCTTGTTGGCCATGACGCCGTGCTGGTGGATGCCGGATTCATGCGCGAAGGCGTTCGCGCCCACGATCGGCTTGGTCGGCGCGACCGAGACGCCGGTGATGGTCTGGATCATGCGGCTGGCGCGGTAGATCTGGGTTGTCTCGATATTGCAGGCAATACCGAAATGGTCCGCGCGGGTCTTGAGCGCCATGACGCATTCCTCCATCGAGGCGTTGCCCGCGCGCTCGCCGATGCCGTTGATCGTGCACTCGATCTGGTCGATGCCCGCTTCCACGCCGGCCAGCGAGTTTGCAACCGCCATGCCGAGGTCGTTGTGCATGTGGCAGGACAGCACGACGTTTTCAATGCCCTCGGTATGCTCGCGCAGGTAACGGATACGCTTTGCGTATTCCTCGGGCACCATGTAGCCGACCGTGTCCGGGATGTTGATGGTTGTCGCGCCCGCCTTGATCGCAGTCTCGACCACGCGGCAGAGGAAGTCCAGATCCGAGCGGGTTGCGTCCTCCGCAGAGAACTCCACATCGCTGCAGTATTTCTTTGCATAGGCAACGTTGTGTGCAATGGACTCGATGACCTCGTCCGGCGTCATTTTGAGCTTATATTCCATGTGCAGCGGCGAGGTGGCCAGGAAAGTATGGATGCGGGCGGATTCCGCACGACGGATGGCGTTCCACGCAGCGTCAATATCCTTTTCCACGCAGCGCGCCAGCGAACAGATCGTCGAACCGCGGACGTTATCCGCGATTGCCGCAATCGCTGCAGCGTCGCCCGGCGATGCGATTGCAAAACCGGCTTCGATGATATCCACCTTGAGCGCTTCCAGCTGCTTGGCAACCTCGATTTTTTCGTTCAGGTTCATGCTGCAGCCCGGGGACTGCTCACCGTCGCGCAGGGTGGTGTCAAAAATTCGAATCGTTCTACCCATTTTCTTGTCCTCACTTTCAGGTATTTTCGGGTGTACAGGGACAAAAAAAGCTTCGTCCCTTAATCAAAATTAAGAGACGAAGCGAAGCTCCGCGGTACCACTCTTGTTGCCGCATATCATGCGACCACTCAGCGCGCATCCAACAATGCGCCGCCCCTGTAACGGTGGGCATCCGTTCCAACCTACTGCCAATGCTTTCAGCGGACAGCTCCCGGGCGAGTTTCACCGTTTCCTGACGCTGCCTTACACCAGACGGCAGCTCTCTGCGGACAGGGGCGCGGTTACTTTACCCGTTCATCACCTTTTTCAATATGTATTTATATTATCTTCTGCCCATGCGCTTGTCAAGAGTTTTTTTATTTTTTTCTGCATTATTCCTGCCCGGCTTGCGGATTGGACGCTAATCTGGTATAGTTAAGGGTATATCATAAAGAGAATGAAAAAAAGAGGAGAAAATCACGTGAAACAACTGGGACTACTTATCCGCTTAATTATTGGCATTATTGCTGGCACACTCATCGGCCTTTCCGGCGGCTGGCTCGGCATTGCCGATTCCACCGGCTTTATCGCCGTCGTCCGCCTGTTTGCAACGTTCACATCGCTGTTTTCCACCTTCCTGTCCTTCATGATCCCGCTCATTATCCTGTCTTTTATCACGGTGGGCATGGCGGAACTCGGCAAGAAGGCAAACCGCCTGTTTGGGCTGACGCTGCTGCTGGCTTACGGCACGACGGTCGTATCCGGTTTCCTGACCTTCTTCATCGGCCGTGCTGCCCTGCCCTCGCTGATCCAGCCGATCACCGGCGATATCCTGGAAAGCAATGCGTTTGAACCGTTTTTCACCATTGGAGTTGACCCCATTTTCAGCGTAATGACCGCGCTGGTGCTCGCATTTGTACTCGGCATCGGCATGGCCAACCTGCGCGGCTCCGCCCTGCTGGATGTCTTCCGCGATCTGCAGAAAATCGTCTCCGGTGTGCTGGCGCGCATCATCATCCCGCTGATCCCGGTGCACATTGCAGGCCTGTTCTGTAATATTGCAGCGGAGGGCCGCCTGTTTGCCACCATCAAGATGTTCGCCTCCCTGTTCCTCATTATCCTTGTGCTGCAGGTGCTGTATATCCTGTCGCAGTTTGCGCTGGCAAGTGCTGTATGCCGAAAGAACCACATGAAGAGCATCAAAAACGTCATACCGGCATACTTTACCGCGCTCGGCACGCAGTCCAGTGCGTCCACCATCCCGGTCGCGCTCGAGTGCGCCTATAATAACGGGGTCAACCGCGATGTTGCGGACTTTGTCGTCCCGCTGTGCGCAACCATCAACCTGAACGGCGACACGATCTGTCTGGTCCTCGGCTCGATGGGCATTATGCTTGCCAGCGGCATGGACCCGACCCTTGCGCTGTTCGCCCCCTTTATTATGATGCTGGGCGTCACCATGGTAGCAGCCCCGGGCGTACCCGGCGGCGGCGTTATGGCAGCGCTCGGCCTGATTACTTCGATGCTGGGCTTTACCGATCCCATGCAGCAGCTTATCATTGCGCTGCACTTCTCGCAGGACAGCTTCGGCACCGCAACCAATGTGACCGG
>USSI01000140.1 GCA_900557315.1 uncultured Butyricicoccus sp.
ACGATTTTCTTCGCAGTAGGATTTTCACTGATGATGGTGCTTGATGTGGCGCTTGGATGAGGGTTTGACCAATTTGCAGCCGGATTTTAAGTGGATTTCTGATAATTTTTGCCACGGTACGCCCTCTGGACAAAAAAACCTCTTCCTGCTATAATAAAATCAAATCAAATATTCCCGGTAGAAATAAGTCGTTCAGGCGTAGTCTATGTGCATAGGCTGCGCCTTTTCTTTTCGCCTTTTTCCGCCGGGAGGCGACAACAGGAGGAGATGTTACATCATGCCAAAGACAAAATTTCAGGAATTCATTTACGGAGTGCTGATGACCTTTTTCATGGTGCTGGCGATGGAGCTGTATAACACCGGTATGCGGATGGGCGGGCTTACCAATGACGCGCTGCCTCTCGCCCTGCACGAAATGACGTTCATGTTCCCCATCTGCTTTGTCATGGGCTTCTGTTTCATTGACCGCCTTGCCCCGAAAATCGCGTTCCGCATGGCGACCCCCGGTGTGGACAATCCGCTGTTTGTTATCCTGGTACGTGCGTCCGTCACTGTGGCGTTCATGTGCCCGATCATGAGCTTCTGGGCGACGCTGATCTTCAAGCAGCCGGGCATCGAGTTTATCCCCGTATGGCTCCAGACCGTGGCATGTAACTTCCCAATGGCGTTTTTCTGGCAGATATTCTACTGCGGCCCGCTGGTACGCTGGCTGTTCCGGACGATTTTCCGCCCCGAACGGGAACGGACGGCTCCCGCGCGCGGCCAGGATCGCGCACAGGAGAAAAATAGTATTTGACAGCCCTGTGCCTTTCTGCTATCATAACGATAGAAAATAGGCAGGGAGGGAAGTTGATGTCGGCCATCCGCAAGTAATCAGGATAACAAAGTGTGCTTCATCTGAAAAGGATGGGTCTTTTTGTTATACTTATTTTGCGGATCGTACATCAGGCTGCCTGCTGTCAGGGATGGTTTTTTCGTCGCGCCTTGCCGGCGCTGCGTGCTGCCCCCGGATTCCGAAATGGTATCAAAGGACAATCCTTTTCAGGGATTGTCCTTTTTGTTGTCCTGCAACCGGTCAAGTATCATTCGAGACAAAGAAAGGAAAGGACAAACCATCATGAACCGGGAAAACAAGCGAAAACAATATGAAAAAGGCTATTATAAAACCCATCCCTGCACAGACAGCTTCACCTGCCGCGTATGCGGGCGGCCGGTCGTCTCCGCAGGCGCGGGCAGCGGGCACCGCAACCACTGCCCGAACTGCCTGTCCAGTCTGCATGTGGACGACGAGCCGGGAGACCGCGCCGCGGACTGCGGCGGCGTTATGGAGCCGGTCGCCGTCTGGGTGCGGAAAAACCGCGAGTGGGCGGTCATTCACCGCTGCCGCCGTTGCGGCGCGATTCATTCCAACCGGGTCGCTGCGGATGATAATCCCATGAAACTGATGTCAATCGCAATGAAGCCCCTGTGCGAGCCGCCGTTCCCGCTCGAACGCATTGAGGAAATGACGGCGATCATGGGCGGCGAGGGACGGCTCGCGCCGTAACGGAAAGGCATGGCAGACGCCATGCCTTTTTTGGCGCCTAAAAATCGTGACGGCTGCCGCCGCTGCTGCCAAGGGCCTCGAGTGTGACAAGAATCTGCTCGATTTTCTGGAAGCATTCCGGGTCGGAGAGGCTGTCGTCCCGGATATAGTCCCGGATGCGGCACAGCGCGCGGTAGCAGATGGAATCCGTCAGTCCCTTCAGGTCTACGCCCTCGAGCGTGGGGAATTCCACGCGGATGTCCTGCTTGGAGAGCACTTCACGGAAGATTTCAAGGTATAGCTCGTTTGTG
Source organism: uncultured Butyricicoccus sp. (assembly GCA_900557315.1). Taxonomy (GTDB): domain Bacteria; phylum Bacillota; class Clostridia; order Oscillospirales; family Butyricicoccaceae; genus Agathobaculum. The sequence goes on from USSI01000140.1 coordinate 1,837, forward strand.
TCCATGATAACTCCCTTCGTTCCCGTTGTACGTAATTCGCTGTTATATGTATATAACAATAATAGCATGTTCATATTCCATAATCAATATAAAGTTATATGTATGGAGTATTGGTATGAAAAGAAGCACGCCGCAGGAGCGAAATATTGGGGCCAAAATACGCGAACATCGGATTACACGCGGTTGGACGCAGACAGACCTTGCAGCACAGATGCAGCTTCATGGCTGTGATTTGTCGCGTGAAATGATTGCACGGATTGAAAGCGGTTACCGCGCGGTGTCGGTTTATGAGATTGATAAATTTGTTGAGGTGTTCGGCGTCACCTATGACGAGCTGTTTGCCAGGTAGCAGGAGATTTCGGGAGAAACACAAAGAAAGGGTGTGCTTTTCGCACACCCTTTGCTGCTTCCACTATTTCCGCACGAATTTGACTGCGCTCATTGCGGCCTGCGCGCCGTCGGATACCGCTTTGGCAACTTGCAGCAGCCCTCCCGTACAGTCGCCCGCGGCGAACAGCCCGGGCACGGCGGTAGCCATGCCGGCGTCGGTTTGGATTTTGTTGCCGCTTAGCTGTGCGCCCAGCTTGCGCGCGAAATCCGCACTGCCTGCGGTGCCATAGGCGATGAACACACCGTCCGCGTCGAGTGGTTTGCCTGCGGCGAATGCCACGCGCGCAACCTTATCTTCGCCCTCTATGGCGGCGACCGGGCGGGTGTCCACAGCAAGGCCCTCCGGCAGGCCGGCGGGCGGCGCGTCGCCGTTGGTCAGCAGGGTGACTGCCCCCGCCACCGGCAGAAGCGTGCGCGCTTCCTCGAGCGCATACTCGCCCTGCCCGAGCACGGCAACCGCCTTGCCGCGGTAGAAAAAGGCGTCGCACACCGCGCAGTAACTTACGCCGCGGCCTTCAAAGTCGGCCACGCCCGCTACCGGCGGCACGGCACGCGGTGCGCCCGTGGCAAGGATAACCGCATCCGCCGCAAAAACGCCATCCGTGGTCTTGACGGAAAAGCCCTTTTCCGCGTACTCGACGCCGGTGACCTCGGTCTGAACCAGTTTTGCGCCCAGCCGCGCGGCCTGTTCCTGCCCGCGCGCGAGCAGTTCCGCGCCCGACAGTGCCGCGGGGAAGCCGAAGTAGTTTTCGATTTTATCGGTTTTGCCGAGCGCGCCGCCGTCTTTATACAGTACGGTGGTTTCCAGATTGGCGCGCGCGGCGTAGATTGCGGCGGAAAGGCCGGCTGGGCCGCCGCCGATGATGACAACAGTTGGCATGTGGATTCCCTTTCGTTTATTGGTCGGTTTCGCGGTCAAACCACGCCTGATAAGCGGTTTGCAGCTTGTTCAGCAGGGCGGGGTCCTTACCGCCGACCGGCTTGCCGTCCACATGGCTGACGCCGATGCAGTGCGAACCGGTGGAGAGGATCATGATCTCGTCCGCGTCCAGCAGTTCGTCCACCGTGAAGGGCGCAATGCGCGTGGGTACGCCAAGCTGCTCGCATACGGTGAGGAAATGTTTGCGTGTAATGCTGGGCAGGATGAGGTTGTCCGCCGGCGGGGTGCAGAATGCACCGCCCTTGAGCATCGCCAGACCCGAATGCGCGCCCTCAGTCACCCGGTCGCCGCGGTGGAATACGACTTCGTCGCAGCCAGCCTCGACCGCCTGCTGCATGGCCATGCAGTTGGGGATCAGGTTGAGGGTTTTGATATTGCAGTGCAGGAAACGTGTGTCCTCGACTGTGATGAGTTGGTAGGGCCGGTCCTGCCGGTCCAGCCCGCACGGTTCCGCGAACGCCATCAGTGTGGATTTTGCGTCCCTGGGGAAGGCGTGCATCCGGTGCGCCGCGGCGCGCGTGGACTGCCAGTAGAGCATATGCGGCGCGTCCGAGTCCAGCCGGCTGACCAAGTCATTCAGCACCGCGGCGAGCGCATCCCGCTCCATGGGCGGGGCGATGCGGAGCAGTTTGAGGCTGTTATAAAACCGGTCAAGGTGGTCGTCAAGCGCGAAAATCTTTTTGTTGCGCACCATGGCGGCGTCATATACGCCGTCGCCGAAGTACAGGCCGCGGTCGGTGATCGGGGCTTTGATTTCGTCAATGCGGCCGAATTCTCCATTATAATAAGCGATGTCCTTCATAATACCTTGCCTCCCTTATTTTTAAGCCGTTGCTATGAGGTTATTCGGCAGGATTGCTGATAGATGTTTCGATAAGCGATCCGGTTGTACCGCCGATGTCTGCACCTGCCGATTCGACCGAGTTGGAAATCAGTACGCCGGATACAAGGATAGCGGCGGCAATAAACATCGCGCCGATCAGGGTCTGATAATCTTTCATGGGATGGTCTCCTTTATATTCTCTATGGTCTCAGTATAGCGGCTTTGAACGGGCTTTGCAAGAGCGGAGAAATGTGATAGAATAACAAAACAGGAGAGTGATTTTTGATGAAAACGCTGCTGCACATCTGCTGTGCGCCGTGTTCGATTACCTGTATTGACACGCTGCGGCAGGAGGGCATCGAGCCGGTGGGGTTCTGGTACAACCCGAATATCCATCCGTTTACCGAATATAAGATGCGCAAAAATACGCTGGTGGAATACGCAAAAAGCATTGATTTGAAGCTTGAGATTGAAAATGAATACGGCCTTCGCCGGTTCATCGAGGGTGTGTATCCGAATTTTGATAACCGATGCGGGTTCTGCTATACCCTGCGGTTTGAGGAAACCGCACGCTATGCCGCGGAGCACGGGTTTGACCAGTTTACGTCCACGCTTTTCGTCAGCCCCTATCAGAACCATGCGCTCATGCGGCAGGTGGCCGAGCAGGCGGCAGAGAAGTACGGCGTGCAGTATCTGCACCGCGATTTTTCGCCCCGCTTCCGCGAGGGGCAGGACAAGGCGCGCGAATTGGGGCTGTATATGCAGAAATACTGCGGCTGCATCTTCTCCGAGGAGGATCGGTATAAGAAAAAGCCGAAAAAGAA
>USSI01000141.1 GCA_900557315.1 uncultured Butyricicoccus sp.
CGGTCCTGACGGTGGTGGGCTATGCTGCGCTGATCATCGGCCTGCTGTCTACCTGTATGACCTATCTGACGGAGATTTCCCCCGCACTGAAACAGGAAAAATCTGAAAATAAGGATTGATAAAACATGAATGAAACTTCTATCCACGGGATGAAGCGCACGCATATGTGCGGCGACCTGCGTCTGTCCGACGCGGGGCAGGAAGTCACGGTCAACGGCTGGGTCGACCGCGTGCGCGACAACGGCGGCGTGCTGTTCCTGCTCGTGCGCGACCGCGCGGGCATTGTGCAGTGCACGTTTGACAAGTCGGTCAACGCCGACCTGTTCAACATCGCCTTTACCTGCCGCACGGAATTTGTCGTTGCGGTGCGCGGCAAGCTGGTCGCGCGCGACGAGGCGGCGATCAATAAGAAGATGCCGACCGGCGAGGTCGAGATCATTGCCGAGGAAATCCGCATCCTGTCCAAGGCGGAGACCACCCCGTTTGAGATCGACGACTCCAAGGAGGTCGGCGATCAGGTGCGGCTCAAGTACCGCTACCTTGACCTGCGCCGCCCGTCCATGCAGAAGAACCTGATGCTGCGCCACCGTGTCATGCAGGTCGCGCGCAACTACTTTGACGAGCAGGGCTTTGTCGAGATCGAGACCCCGATGCTGACCAAGTCCACGCCCGAGGGCGCGCGCGACTACCTCGTGCCGTCCCGCGTGCATCCGGGCAAGTTCTACGCCCTGCCGCAGTCCCCGCAGCAGTACAAGCAGCTTCTCATGCTCGCGGGCATGGACCGCTACATCCAGATCACCCGCTGCTTCCGCGACGAGGACCTGCGCGCCGACCGCCAGCCCGAGTTCACCCAGATCGACCTCGAGATGTCTTTCGTCGAGCAGGACGACGTGATCGCGGTCAACGAGGGCTTCCTGCAGCGTGTGTTCAAGGAAGTGCTGGATATCGACATCCAGCTCCCGCTGCCGCGCCTGACCTGGCGCGAGGCGATGGACCGCTTCGGCTCGGACAAGCCGGACACCCGCTTCGGCTTTGAGATCAAGGACATTTCCGACATCGCGGCAAACTGCGGCTTCGGCGTGTTCAAGGGCGCAGTCGAGGCCGGCGGTACCGTGCGTCTCATCAACATCAACGGTTATGCGGACAAGTTCCCGCGTAAGGAGATCGACAAGCTGGCCGATTTCGTCAAGACCTACCGCGCCAAGGGCCTTGCGTGGATGAAGGTCGCCTCTGACGGCTCGATGACCTCTTCCTTTGCCAAGTTCCTGACCGAGGACGAGATCGCGGCGATCAAGGCGCGCGCGGATATGCACGAGAACGACGTGCTGTTCGTCGTCGCCGACGCCTCCGAGGAGACCGCGCTGGTTTCGCTCGGCGCGCTGCGCTGCGAGCTGGCCAAGCGCCTCGGCCTTGCCAGGAAGGACGACTTCAAGCTGCTGTGGGTCACCGAGTTCCCGCAGTTTGAATACAGCGAGGAGGAGGACCGCCTGGTCGCCAAGCATCATCCGTTCACTGCGCCGATGGACGAGGATATCCCGCTGCTGGACACCGACCCGGCCAAGGTGCGCGCCAAGGCGTATGATATCATCCTCAATGGCTGCGAGTTGGGCGGCGGTTCGATCCGTATTCACGATCCCGAACTCCAGACCAAGATGTTCGAAGCGCTCGGTTTCACCGAGGAACGCGCAAAGGAGCAGTTCGGCCACCTGATTACCGCGTTCTCCTACGGTGCGCCCCCGCACGGCGGCCTTGCCTACGGCCTGGACCGCCTGTGCATGCTGCTTGCCGGCCTGGACTCCATCCGCGATGTGATCGCCTTCCCCAAGGTGCAGAACGCGTCCGACCTGATGATGTCCTGCCCGGATGTGGTAGACGATAAGCAGCTCGACGACCTCTCCATTGCGGTCACCCGCATGGAAAAGGAGCCGGAAGCATAATCCCTGTCTTTGAAAGCCGCCGCGTCAGGTGTCGCGGCGGCTTTGCTGTATTACAACAAAGGAGAACGGTAACCGTGCACCCTGAATGTAAAAAACAGGTAAATATTTGGAAAATTGTAGGTTATATTGCCGATATTGTTCTTGCGCTGCTTGTTTTTTATGCAGCGGTTTACCTGCTGCAGAAAGGCTCGATCCACTACCGGCCGGAGAGCCAGTGGCCGCTCGGCATCATGACCGGCCTGCCGCTGGTTCTGCGCCCGCGCAAAAAGGCGACCGCGGCGGAGCTGCTGCTGCACGACGTGCTGGTGCTGCTCGCGGCCTCCTCGTTCGGGCTGCTCCTGACCGAATATGTGGTCAAGGGCGGCATCCTCATCGGCAACACCGCCATCTGGCAGGGCTTTGTGTATCATGCGGCAATTTTCGGCATTGTCTATCTGATTGTTGCCAATATCCGCCTGACGGCCTGTATTGGCATGGGCATTACAATGGTATATGCCTTGATTGACCATTATGTGACCGTGTTCCGCGGCACGCCGGTATTGCTCAGCGATATTTTTGCGATCGGTACGGCAAAGAATGTGGCTTCGAACTACTCTGTGCCGGTGGAATTTTCCGTGCTTGTGACCGTGGGGATTGCGGCGGTGTTCTGCATCGCTGTGTGGCGGGTACGCCGCCCCGCGAGCGCACCGCGCCGCTGGCAGTTTGCCGCGTGTTCGCTGCTGCTGGCCTGCTGGCTGGGCGGCTACGAACTGGCGGGCCAGAGCTTCGGCTTCTGGCAGGGCAACCTGGAATACAGCGAATGGTATTATTTCTGCCGCACGGCGGAAAACGCCATTGTGCAGCGCCCGGAGGGCTATTCCGCTGAGGCGGTCGAGCAGGTTGCCGCAGCATATCCGGGCGAAGAGGGCGAGATGCGTCCCAATATCATCGTGATTATGAACGAGTCCTTTGCTGACCTGCGGACGGTGGGCGATTTCGAGACCAATGAAGATTATATGCCCTATTTCCGCTCACTGCAGCAGCAGGAGAATGTTATCAGCGGGGAACTGCTGGTATCCACCTTTGGCGGCGGCACGGCTACAACCGAGTTTGAGGTGCTGACCGGAGACACCATGGCATTCCTGCCGTTTGGCACCTCGCCGTATCAGATGTACGTCAAGGGCAAAACGCCGGGGCTGGTGTCCGGGCTGAAGCAGCAGGGGTATCAGACGGTTGCGATGCATCCCTACCGCGCGTCCTCGTGGAACCGGCAGGAGGTTTATGCGCGCTTCGGTTTTGATGAACAGCTGTATGAGGACGATTTTGCTGCGGACGCCGGGCGCCTCCGCGGATATATCAGCGACAGAGCGGATTATCAGAAAATCATCGAGCTTTATGAACAGAAACAGCCGGGCGAGCCGCTGTTCCTGTTCAACGTGACCATGCAGAACCACGGCGGCTACGAGCCAACCGACGATCCGGCTTTCGAGGAGCGCATCCATCTTACCGGCGAATATGAGGGCAAGTATCCGCAGGTGGATCAGTACCTCTCGCTGGTGAAATACAGCGACGAGGCGATCGAAGAGCTGATCGGCTATTTCTCGGCGGTGGACGAGCCGACAGCAATCGTCTTTTTCGGGGACCATCAGCCCAACGTGACCAGCGCTTTCTATGATGACCTGCTCGGCACCACGGATGCAGAGCGCAGCCGGCAGGAAAAGCAGGCCCGCATGGACACGCCGTTTTTCATCTGGGCGAATTACGATATTGCGGAAGCGCAGGACGTGCAGATCAGCGCGAATTACCTGTCTGCATATGCGTTGGATGCGCTTGGTTGTTCGACGTCGGGGTATGACCAGCTGCGCCTCGCCCTGCGGGAAAAGATCCCGCTGATGAACAGCTATGGCTATTATACGGTGGATGAGAGGTGGCATGATGCGGAAACCGCAGCGGACCGTACAGCGCTTTCCGATTACCGGATTGCGCAGTATGCGCAGTTGTTTGACAGTAAAAATCGCGTTGATAGATGGTATGAACCGTAGAATGGGACGTGCATTGTGCATTAGATTCTGCAATACGGGGTAAAAATTTTGGTTATTCGCGTGGAATACAGAAAAACGCAAAACTTCATTTGTGCAAACATACAAGAATGCACAAATGCAGGCGGATAGTATTGAAATAAATTCAGAATAGTGGTACTATATTACTGCGATGCACCACTAATCCACTCAAAAAATAACCACTTGATGCATCGTCAAGTGGTTGTTTTTGTGCAAAAAAATGCACAGTGAGCGTGGACGCGGTGGAGCAGTTGGAATGCCGCCTGGTTTGAGAGAGGGAAAGGCGGCAAAACACACAGAAAGAAAAAGGAGAGACAAGCATGGAGTTCATTAACTCAATGGCGTTCACCGTGATTACGTTTGTCGCATTCACGGCGCTCGTCGCGCTCATCTCGTGGTGGAAAACCCGGGGTGACAACCTGGACACACAGGACGGCTACTATCTGGCCGGCCGTGGCCTGACCGGACCGGTTATCGCCGGTTCGCTGCTGATGACCAACCTGTCTGCGGAGCAGTTGGTCGGCAACAACGGACAGGCGGTCCGCGTGGGCATGAGCACAATGGGCTGGGAGGTTACCTCGGCCATTGCACTGGTTATCCTGGCGTTTGTGCTGATGCCGAAGTACTTAAAGACCGGCCTGACGACCATCCCGCAGTTCTTTGAACAGCGCTATGACGCCGGTACCCGCCGCTTGGTTTCGGTTATCGTGCTGCTCAGCTACGTTGTCATCATGCTGCCCAACATCCTGTACGCGGGCGCACAGGTGTTCGTCAACATCTTTGAGCTGGATAAGATGCTGGGGATTTTCTACTTTGCGGCCATCGCCA
>USSI01000142.1 GCA_900557315.1 uncultured Butyricicoccus sp.
GCGACTTTGGCTTTAATCATCTCGCGGCGGGCGCGCAGCGACTCGATGTCGCCGACCAGCTTGTCGTGCATCTGGCGCATTTTCTCCGCATTTGCGTGTGCGGCATCAAAAGTCGCCTGCAGGGAGGCGGCCTTTTCGGTCAGCTGCTGCTTTTTGGCGAGGAATACGCGCGCGTCGCCCTCGTTGCCGGCCTGCAGCGCCTTGCGCGCAAGGCCGTCGTACTTTTCGATCTCCCTGGTGTTGTCCTCCAGCATACGCTTGGTGCGTGACTCCTCCGCCATAACGCCGGCAGTCTCACGCTTGACCTCGGCAAGGTCCTCGGCCATGTCGCGCAGATACTGGTCAATCATCTTTGCGGGGTCTTCCGCCCTGTCCAGCAGGTCGTTGATATTCGCTTTGATAATATCGGTAAAACGCTCCAAAATACCCATCTGTTTTTGCCTCCTGATTTATCATATGGATTTTCCTGTATTGCAATCCGCTTGGAAGGGAGCGGAAAAGGTTCGCAACGGCGTGCGGGTCACGGGTCGCCTGACCCGTCTTCATACTTTTTCGCCAGGTCTTCGACTTCTTCGTCCCCAAATTTCTCGAGCGGGGTTTTGAGGATTTCTTCGGCCCGCTTCTGCTCGCGTTCGCGCTGTTCGCGGCGCTTCTTGAGCGTAATAAATACCAGTACCGCCACCACGACCACCGCAATGCAGGCCGCCACCGGCACAACCGGCGACCGGGTCACGGTCATGATGCGCTCGCCGGTCTTCTCGAAGGCGTTCGAGAAGATTTCTTCCTCGCTGATGGACATATCACTGTAATACCGGTCCAGATAGTCGGCCAGGATGCCGACCGCCTCATCGTCCATCACGGTTTTGGCCTGGCTGCCCACGGTGTAGCCGCAGTTGAACGAGCCGTAGCCGTTATCGCAGAACACCAGCAGGAAATGCCCTTCGTCGTCAAACAGTTCGCCGTACAGCGTTTCCGCGCGGGCGGTCAATTCGTCGATCGAGGTGCTCTCGCCGTTGGGCAGGATATACAGGTAGGGCTGTACGCCGGTCTCCTGATAGAATGCCCGCATACCGCGCTCGAGCTGGCTCGGGCTGCGGACCCAGCTGCCGTCCGCGTCCGTATAGTAAGCGGTCTCCTGCACCGCGGAAGCAGGCAGCTTTTCGCGCTCGACCGTGGATTTGGCGATGCTCCCGCCCGAGGGCAGGCCGCGGGTGATGAATAGGATTCCCGCCAGGAGGAATACTGCAATCAGCACCACCAGCACGGCCATGCCGCCGCCTGAGCCGCCGCCGTTTCCGTCACCATGGTTCCCGCCGCCACCGCCGCCGTAATAGCGGCGCGAGTTGTTGATGAAGATCGGTCCGGTGCGGAAACCGCCGTGAAAGCCGCCCCGGTGGCCGCCGCCGAAACTGCCGCCGCTGCGCCCGCCGCCGAAGCCGCCCGAAAACCCGCCGGACGAGCGCCCGCCGCCGGAAAAACCGCCGCCGAAGCCGCCGCCTCCGCCGCCTGATCTGCCCATGCCGTATCCCCCTTATCTGTTCTTTTGGCAGGTGATACGCAGCTGGTTGATGACGTCGCTGCGTGTGATGATGCCGCAGAACATGCCGCGCCCGTCGGTCACGGGCACAAAATTTTGTGCCTCCACGAGGTCCACCATGTCCTCCATGCGCGCGTCGATATTGACCGAACGGTGCCGCACGCGCCGCTCCACCTGTCCAACCGTCATTTTATCCAGCTGTTCGGGGGAGTATCGCAGCAGCAGCCGCAGGAAATCGCCCTCCGTGATTGTGCCGACGTATTTGCCCTTGGGGTTGATGACCGGGATGGCGGTAAAACCGCTTTTCAGCATATCGTCCATCGCCTGCCGCACAGGGCAGTTATCCAATAAGTAAGAGACGTCAATCTTGGGCTTGAGGAAAAATGAAATGTTCATCCGATCGCCTCCTTGCTTGTTCTTTCTTATTTTACGATGCTCCGCCGTCCGGGTCAACTCCTGCCTGTCATTACTTACAATTTATTAACAATTTCAAAGACAGTTCTTGTAAAACTTGACGGTCTGGGACGGGGCTTTCCAAAAAAAGTTTGCCAGACGCTTGACTTGCCTTCTTTTAACTGCTAATATGTAAAAGTGCACAGGGGCTTTACCTGCCCTTAATGTGTCTCTGATGTAGAATTTTGAATGCGAAGAAGGGATTTCATATGAAGAAGAGATTACTTGCAGCCCTTATGGCAGGCGCAATGGCGCTTTCGCTGGCCGCCTGCAGCAGTTCCGACGCAGGCACCACGCAGGAAAGCGGCGGCAACGGCGACGAAGGCTCCGCTACCGCGGGCAGCTACGAAGTCGGCGTTGTCCAGCTGCAGCAGCATGTTGCGCTCGACGCTGCAACACAGGGCTTCAAGGATAAGTTGACCGAGCTGGTGACGGCTGCCGGCGGCACGGTCGAGATTAACGTCGGCAATGCTTCGGGCGACTCGAACAACTGCACCGTACTTGCCAACGACTTCATCTCCCGCGGCGTTGACCTGATTATGGCCAACGGCACGGCGGCCCTGCAGGCCGCACAGTCCGGCACGGCGGATATTCCGGTGCTCGGCACTTCGATCACCGATTACGGCACTGCGCTTGGCGTAGAGGGCTGGACCAGCACCTCGACGACCGGTACCAACGTTTCCGGTACGACCGACCTTGCGCCGCTGGACGGCCAGGCGGAGATGCTTAACGAGCTGTTCCCGGATGCGAAGAACGTCGGCCTGCTGTTCTGCTCGGCTGAGCCGAACTCCCGTTACCAGATCGACACCATCACCCCGCTGCTTGAGGAGATGGGCTACACCTGCACCGAGTACGCTTTCACCGACTCGAACGATGTTGCATCCGTTGCGCAGAACGCGGCTTCGGGCAGCGACGTAATCTATATCCCGACCGATAACACCGCCGCTTCCTGCACCGAGGCGATCGCGAACGTTGTGGTCCCGGCAGGCGTGCCGGTTGTTGCGGGCGAGCAGGGCATCTGCTCGGGCTGCGGCGTAGCGACCCTGTCCATCGACTACTATGAGCTGGGCCAGATCACGGGCGAGATGGCGTATGAGATCCTGGTCAACGGCGCGAACCCGGGCGATATGCAGATCGAGCCGGCGCCGACCTTCACCAAGATGTATAACGCTGCCAATGCAGAGGCGCTCGGCGTCGCCATTCCGGACGACTACGAGGCCATTGAGGGCTGAGCAGATACCGACCTCAAAAGCGGAAACGGGTAACCGTTTCCGCTTTTTTGCCGTTTTCCCGCGCGGCGTTTTGTGCGTTTTGCGAATTCGGCCGAATGTGTCGAAATAGTTTGCCTTTTGCGCGTTTATTTGCTATACTTATTAAGTGCTTTCGCACTTTATCAGATTATATTTTATTGGGGGCATGAAAGTGGAATTCTTCACCGACCTGTTATCCGCGATGCCCGGCGCGGTGGCGCAGGGACTGATCTGGGGGCTGATGGCAATCGGCGTGTTCATCACCTTCCGCGTGCTCGACCTTGCCGACCTGACCGTGGACGGCACGATGGCGACCGGCGGCGCGGTATGCATCGTGATGATGACGAACGGCGCCAACGTATGGGTGGCATTGCTGTGCGCGTTTATTGCGGGCATGCTTGCCGGCCTGGTCACGGGCATCCTGCATACCTTTATGGGCATCCCGGCCATCCTTGCCGGTATCCTGACGCAGCTTGCGCTGTTTTCCATCAACCTGCGCATCATGGACAAAAAGGCGAACATGGCAATCAATCCGAACAATTATGACCTGCTGGTTTCGCTGCGCAATGTCAAACGGGTGACCATTGACAACCCGATTTTTGTGGCCGCGGTGTTCACTGTGATCGTAATTGCGCTGCTGTACTGGTTTTTCGGCACCTCGCTCGGCTGCTCGATCCGTGCGACCGGCGCCAACCCGAACATGAGCCGTGCGCAGGGCATCAATGTCAGCTTTAACAAGGTGCTCGGCCTGATGCTCTCCAACGGCCTTGTCGCGCTGTCCAGCGCGCTGTACGGCCAGTATCAGGGCTTTGCGGACGTCAACGCCGGCCGCGGCGCGATCGTCATCGGCCTGGCGGCGGTCATCATCGGCGAAGTCATCTTCGGCCGTATTTTCCGCAATTTTGCCCTGCGCCTGCTCGGCGTGGCGTTTGGCGCGGTGATTTATTACGCGGTCATCCAGATCGTGCTGACCGCCGGGCTCGACACCAACGACCTCAAGCTGATTACGGCGGCAGTTGTCGCGGTATTCCTTGCCATCCCGTACTGGAAGGGCAAATACTTTGGCAAGTCTGCAAAGAAGGGGGCGGACAAGAATGCTTGAACTGAAGGGGATATATAAAACCTTTAACGCGGGTACGGTCAACGAAAAGCGCGCCATTGACGGGCTGGACCTGACGCTGGAAAACGGCGATTTTGTCACAGTCATCGGCGGCAACGGCGCAGGCAAATCGACAACGCTCAACCTGATCGCGGGCGTATATCCGGTGGACAGCGGCCTGATCCGGCTGAACGGCTTTAATCTGACCGGCCTGCCCGAGCATAAGCGCGCGCGCTTCCTGGGCCGCGTGTTCCAGGACCCCATGATGGGCACCGCCGCGACCATGGGCATCGAGGAAAACCTCGCGCTGGCTTACCGGCGCGGCAAGCGCCGCGGCCTGGGCCACGGGATCACAAGCGAGGAGCGCAAGCTCTATCGCGAAAAGCTTGCCACGCTCGGCCTCGGCCTGGAGGACCGCATGACCAGCAAGGTGGGCCTGCTCTCCGGCGGCCAGCGCCAGGC
>USSI01000143.1 GCA_900557315.1 uncultured Butyricicoccus sp.
ATTCACCGGGTCCTTGCCTGCCGCGATCCCACCGCCCGCAGCTCTCTTGGCGGTTCGGTCTCCCTGCTACTCGTCTTCGTCATTGGTTTCTCGGTATGGTCACAGTATATTCTTACCCGGCGCATTTGTCAAGCATATTTTGAGAATTTTTATAAATTATTATAATGATATTTTCTTATCATAATAGCCTTCACTCTTTCGGTCCATCCTCCGGCCTGCCGGTCAGCTCGTCGAGGCGCTGTTCCAGCTCCTCAACGCGAGAAATCAAGCGTAGAATCGCGTATAGCACGATTGCCACTATCAAGGCGATGGCGAGCATAGTTAGCCAGACGTTTTTCTGCACATTTTCAAAAATAATCAGTGCAAACAGCGTTAAGAAAAAGCAGACAATATACAACAGCAGGAAATCTTTCATCCCTTTCATCCCACACGCCTCCTTTCCCTTTATCTTAGCCGATGGGTAATACGCGGTCAATCCGCAAAACAGACAAAAACGCGCCACTTTTATTGCCGCGCCGCCCCGGCTGTGCTATAATCGAAGCCGAACAGAAACTTTTTGGAAGGAGACGCGCCATGCGCACCATTGAAGGCGAAAACGACCTGCTGCTGACCTGCACGGAGACACCGGACGGCGTTTCCATCCTGCGCTGCGAGACGCGCGACGATAACTTGCGCCTGCCGGACGAAATCGGCGGTGCGCCGGTTACAGTGCTCGGGGACTACGCCCTGAGCGAGCGTGCGCCTGACTTTTCCGGGCGCGACACCTTCCGCGTCCGCGTGACCTGCGGCGGGCCGGAACCCGTGCACGACGCGAATGCCATCCGCGCGGTCACACTGCCAAAGCATCTGCGCAGCGTGGGCGGGCATACGTTTTACAACTGCCGCAGGTTGGAGCAGCTGGAACTCACCGCCTCGGTGCGCGATTTCGGCGGCGACACGCTGATGAACTGCCACGCGCTGCACCGCATCCGCCTGCACGCCGATCCCGCCGGGCCGACCTGCCTGCGCAAGATCCTCGGCGAGCACATGGGCGAGCTGGACGTGGTGATCGAACAGGGCGGCACGCAGGCGCGGCTGCTCTTCCCGGCCTACAGCGAGGTGCTCGAGCCGGTCACCCCCGCGCACATCTTCCAGCGCCGCATCCACGGCGCGGGCTACGGCTACCGCGAATGCTTTGAATCGGGCGTTTTCCAGCCCCACCAATACGACCGCGCGCTGTCCAGCCTGCTTGACCGGCACGATTTCAGCGTCGCCGCGCGCATTGCCGTACGGCGGCTCGCCGCGCCCTTCGGCCTGTCGGACGCGGCCCGTACGGCTTATCTGGACTGCCTGCGGACGCATGGCGGCGAGCTGGCGCGTGCCTGCGCCGCGGCGGGCGAGAGCGCCGCGCTCCGCTTCCTGCTGTCGCTCGGCGTGCTGTCCGCGCAGGACGTTGCCGCCGCATGCGACACCGCCCGCGAAAAGGAGCAGACCGCAGCGCTGTCCGTGCTGCTGGCCGCGGCCGGACAGCAGCAGCCCAAGGGGCGCGCAAAATCGTTTGACCTGTAATACACACAGACTAAGGAGGTGTCCCTGTGCCCCAAAGTGAACGCTGGCGCAGAATCGGCCGCGAGATCCTGTTTTCCGCCCGCACCGAACTGTATATGAGCCTGCCCTTTCTGAACGCGGCGCTCGGTACGCTCGCGGTCACAGAGGAGGGCTACGACACCGACACGCTCGCGACCGACGCCAAACACCTGTATTTCAGCGGCGCATGGCTCGCCATGCAGCTCGAGCACGCGCGCACGGCTGTCAACCGCGCCTATCTGCACAGCGTGTTCCACTGCCTGCTGCGGCACCCCGCCAAGGCGAAAAACCGCGACACGCCGCTGTGGGACCTTGCGTGCGATATCGCGGTGGAAAGCATCCTTGATTCGCTCGACTACCGCTGTATGCAGGCGGACAAACCCTCTGTCCGGCGGCAAAACACCTACCGCCGCCTGCGCCAGTCCATGCCTGTGCTGACTGCGGAGGCGGTTTACCGGCAGTTTAAGCGCGAACGCCTGAACAGCTACGACTGCGCCACGCTCGCCCGCGTGTTCCATGTGGACGACCACTCGCTGTGGGAAACTGCGGACGACGGCCAGCAGGACCAGCAGTGGGAGCGCACCGCCGCGCGCACGCAGACCGCGATGGAGACCATGTTCAGCGACCAGGCGGCCGGCGGCGAGGCTGTACGTGAACAGCTTGCCGTCTCCGCCTATCCCACCACCGACTACCGCGCGTTCCTGCGCCGCTTCGCCGCCCTGCGTGAGGAGGTCGCAATCGACGCGGATTCGTTCGACTACGGCTACTATGCCTACGGCCTGCGGCACTATGGCAACATGCCGCTGATCGAGCCGCTCGAGACGCGCGAGATGCGCAAGATCGAGGATTTCGTCATCGCGATCGACACCTCGATGTCCACCTCGGGCGAGCTGGTGCGCAGCTTTTTGTCCTACACCTATTCGCTGCTCCGCGACAACGAGAGCTTTTTCCGGCATATCAACCTGCGCATTTTGCAATGCGACGACCAGCTCCGCTCGGACAAGCGCATCACAAACGAGCGCGACCTGCGCGACTATATGGAGCATTTCGAGCTGATCGGCCAGTCCGCGACCGACTTCCGCCCGGTGTTCGAGCATGTGGATCAGCTGGTTTCCGAGGGCGCGTTCCACCATCTGCGCGGGATCATCTACTTCACCGACGGGCTGGGGATTTACCCGAAAAAGCGCCCCCGGTACGACGCCGCCTTTGTCATGCTCGAGGGCGAAGCGTATCCGGAAAACGTCCCGCCCTGGGGCATCCGCGCCATCCTGCGCGAAGCTGAAATTATCCCGTCCCCATAGGGGCGCGCAACCAAACACAAGGAGCCTGTTTATGAACATCAAACGAGCCAAAAACGAGATCAAAAACGCGCTGCGCGCCTATCTCGCGCGCGATGAGTTCGGCGCGTACCGCATCCCGCCCGTCCGGCAGCGTCCCATCCTGCTCATGGGCCCGCCGGGCATCGGCAAGACCCAGATCATGGAGCAGATCGCGGACGAGACCCATGTGGGGCTGGTGTCCTATACGCTCACCCACCACACGCGCCAGTCCGCGCTCGGCCTGCCCTACATCGAGCACCAGAAGTTCGGCGGGCAGGAATACGCGGTCACAGCCTACACCATGAGCGAGATCATCGCCTCGGTCTACCGCGAGATGGAGCGCACTGGCGTCAAGGAGGGCATCCTGTTCCTCGACGAGATCAACTGCATCTCGGAGACACTCGCGCCCATGATGCTGCAGTTTTTGCAGTGCAAGACCTTCGGCAACCAGCGCCTGCCCGAGGGCTGGGTGGTCGTGGCGGCGGGCAACCCGCCCGAGTACAACAAATCCGTGCGCGAGTTCGACGTGGTCACGCTCGACCGCGTCAAGCGCATCGACGTGGAGGAGGATTTCGCGGTCTGGAAGGAATACGCCTACCGCCGCGGCATCCACGGCGCGATCCTGTCCTATCTCGAGATCCGGCGCGACCATTTCTACCGCGTCGAGGCGACCGCGGACGGGATGCAGTTCGTCACCGCGCGCGGCTGGGAGGATTTGTCCGAACTGATGCAGGTTTACGAGGCGCTCGGTCTTCCGGTTGACCGGCAGGTGGCAGAGCAGTATTTGCAGCTGCCCCGCGTGGCGAGCGATTTTGCGAACTATCTGCAGCTGTACGAAAAGTACAGGCGCGTCTACCGCGTGGAGGAAATCCTGGACGGGACGTGGGAGAAAATGCGTGCCTCCGAGCTGGCGGGCGCGGCGTTCGACGAAAAGCTGGGCGTGCTCGGCCTGCTGCTCGCGCGGCTGGCGGACAGCGCACGCGAAACTTACCGGCTGGACGGCCTGACCGACGCGCTGCATCAGGACCTCATTTCCGTCCGCGAGAGCGAAAAGACGCTCGGCACCCTGCTGGACGAAAAGCAGGCCGCGCTTTCCCGCCGCCGCGCGGCGGGCTCGACCGACCGCGACGCGCTGTTTATCGCCGCGCGCGAGTCCGAACGCCTTGCCGCGTTCCAACAGGCCATCGCGCTCGAAAAGATACCCAAGGGGCAGGCCTTCGACCGGCTCAAGGAACTGTTCCAGACCGACGTGCAGGCGCGTGCGGACGCGGCCGACCGGACGGACAAGCAGTTGGCAAACGCCTTTGCGTTCCTCGACGCGGCCATCCCGGACAGCCAGGAGCTCGTGCTGTTCGCCACCGAGCTGACCGCGAATTTCTTCACCTCGTGGTTCATCCAGAACTTCGGAAGCGATGCGTATTACGCACACAACAAAAAGCTGCTGTTCGACGATGCGCAGCAGCACCTGCTGGACGATATCCGGCAGGCGAAGCAGGAACCGTGACGAAAAAAGACCGGCATCAGCCGGTCTTTTTTGCCGCTCAGCGCCGGAAAAACCAGCGCAAAGGCGAATGCTCATCGCGTATTACGACCACAGTACGCTTAAATTCACAGCATTCTTCGCAAAAATCATTTCCCCACGACAATACCACATCCCATTTTGTGTAATTCGTCCCATGCAGCTTGTTAAAACAGTCTAAACAGAATTCCGCCATAATCCCCATCCTTTCAGAAGTCTATATAAATCCCAAATATGATTCTATTTATAGGATACAATAAACATTACTCTCTTTTCAAGAGGTGATGTGAAAATGGGCAATTTTATTCCCAAACCATATGGCACAGAAC
>USSI01000144.1 GCA_900557315.1 uncultured Butyricicoccus sp.
GAGCTTTTTGCCAAGCTGAATCGCCGCCGCGACGTTGGTGCCGCTCGAAATACCACACATCAGGCCTTCGAGCCGCGCCAGGTCTTTGGAAGTCTGGATGGCTTCGTCGTCGGTCACGATGTACAGGTGGTCGTAAATTTGGGTGTTCAGGTTTTTCGGGATGATGCCGTCGCCAATGCCCATCTGCAGGTGGGTGCCGATCGAGCCGCCCGAAAGGATAGCGGCGTTTTCCGGCTCAACCGCCCAGATCTCCATCTGAGGGTTCTGCGCCCGGAGCACTTCGCCGATGCCGCTGATGGTGCCGCCTGTGCCGAAGCCGGAGCAGAAGCCGTCGATCGGGCCGCCGACCTGCTCGAGGATTTCCGTGGCGGTGTGATGGCGGTGGACGGCGGGATTGGCCGGGTTGTCAAACTGGCCGGGGACAAAGACCTTGGGGTCGTTCTGCGCCATTTCGTCTGCAATGCGCTGGCATTCGGCGATGCAGTCGCCGATATTGCCTGCGTCGTGTACCAGAATGACCTCCGCGCCGTAATGCTGCACCAGCTTGCGGCGCTCCTCGGAAACCGAATCCGGCATGATGATTTTGACCGTGTACCCCTTGACCGCGCCGCACAGCGCCAGGCCGATGCCCTGGTTGCCGCTGGTCGGCTCGACAATGATGGTGTCCGGCTGGAGCAGGCCGCGGCGCTCGGCGTCCTCCAGCATATTAAGGGCGGTTCGCGTCTTGATCGAGCCGCCGACATTCAGCCCTTCAAACTTAACAAGCACGTCGGCACAGCCCGCCGGGACCATACGGTTCAGACGCACCATCGGCGTATGGCCGACCGCTTCCAGGATGTTGCTGTAAACCATCGAAAAATCTCCCTCTCAAACGTGTCTACTCCACATTATATCATAAATTTTTGCATAAGCATAGAACGGATTGACTAAATCGTATCAATCTGTGCGGCTTTTTTTGGAGTATATGCAGGGAGGAGGTGAAAGGTGATGCAGGTTTCATTCCAGCAGGCGAACAGCGGCAACTATCTGCCGGCGGCGCGCGGCAAGGCGGATATCCAGTACCTTGTCATCCATTATACGGCGAATGACGGGGATACGGCGAAAAACAACGCCGATTATTTCGCACGTGAGAACATATCGACCTCAGCGCATTATTTCGTGGACGAAAACGAGGTCTGGCAGAGCGTGCGCGATCAGGATATTGCCTGGCACTGCGGCACGCGGGGGACTTATTACCATCCCTACTGCCGCAATGCGAACAGCATCGGCATTGAACTGTGCAGCCGGGTGCAGAACGGGAAATACTTTTTCCAACCGGGGACCATCCGCAATGCGCAGGAGCTGGCGCGCATGCTCATGGACCGATATGGTATTGCAGCGGACCATGTGGTGCGGCACTATGATGTGACGCACAAGACCTGTCCCGCGCCGTATGTGGAGAGTGCGGCGGCGTGGAGCGAATTCAAAGCAGGACTGGCCGGGGAGGTGGACGACATGACGGCAGACGAAGTAAGGCAGATCATCGAGCAGAGCAAAACCGTGTATCAGACGGCCGGCGCAGTGCCCGAATGGGGGCGCGCGACGGTGGAAAAACTGGTGCGCAAGGGGTGGCTCAAGGGCGAGGGCGACAGGGACGGCCTCAACCTGTCTGAAGACCTGCTGCGCACGCTGGTCATCAATGACCGCGCGGGCGTCTACGGGGAATAAGCATAAAAATGCCGAAAGCGGTCAGCTTTCGGCATTTTCTTGGTCTTCGATTGTCCCCGGCCGTCCGAACAATACGAACAGGAACGAAATCAGGGTGCACAGCAGGACAAGCGGTGCGGCGGGAAGCGTGGGAGACAGCCCCAGCAGCACGCTTGTCAGCGAGGAGCTGAAATACAAAAACGGGTACAGGAAAAACAGGAACACCAGCAGCGGAGAAGCGCCGGTAAGCTGTTCCAGAACGATTACCACAAGCGAAATCGCGACATTGACCGCCGCCGAAGCGAAAAGGGTCCTGCGCGGCAGCTTGCGCATGACGAAAAAGCCGATAACAAAGAACAAAACCACGGCCAGCCCATTGAACAGGCTCGCAAACAGGTCTATGTGGTCCGCATAGGTACGGCCGAACACCTGCGGCAGGACGAGCATTTGCAGGACCGTTGTGACAAAGCCGCAAAGGAACGTCCATGTGGGCACGCGCATAATCGGTTTTTTGAAAAAATCCATGGGATCCCCACCTTTCTTTCAGTGTAGCATGCTGCAGGAGGGGTGTCAAATCAAAACCGTGTGAAGCGCGGCCTTACTTTGCCAGCTCGTAGATTGCCGCGGCAATGATCTCCGCGTTTTGCAGCAGGCGCTCGACCTCCATATATTCGTCCGGCTTGTGCTCGCGCACCTCGTCGCCCGGGAAAATCGGGCCGAACGCGACCAAGCCCGGCATGGACTTGGCGTATGTCCCGCCGCCGATGCACTTGAGTTCGGCTTTCTGCCCGGTTTCGGACTCGTAGACCTTGCAGAGCTTGCGGATCAGCTCGCTTTCGGGCGGCACATAAAGCGCCGCGTCATGGTGCATCTGGGTTTCGGCAAAGCCGCCGAGCGTAAAGGCCCGGGTGACGCGCGGGTATACCTCGTCGCAGGTTTTGGTGACCGGATAGCGGATGGAGAAGGTAAGCGACAGCGTATCGTCCACGAAGGACGCAACACCGAGGTTGACCGTCAGTTCGCCCGACAGGCTGTCGCGCATGGCGAGGCCGAGCGATTCGCCGCGCGTCTCCATGCCGATGCGGTCGGCAAGGAAGGCCATGCAATCCGACAGTTCCCCTTCGAGCGGAAGTTGTGCGAGCGCCTGCGCCAGACGGCCGATCGCGTTTTCGCCCTGCTCGGGCGTGGAGCCGTGCGCGGAGACGCCCTGCGCCTCTACGCGGATGCCGCCTTCGATCGGGGTGACAGTGACCTGATCCGCCGCGATCCTGCCCGCCGCATCTGCCGGGCAGGACAGTTCGGCGGCTGCATACGCCGGGGAGACGTTGCAGGCCGTACCGCCTTCGAATTTCAGCAGCCGGTAGGCCCCGGTCTGGTGCAGGGTGCGGGCAAAGGTGCCGTTGAGGATGCCTTTTTCGCCGTTGATGATCGGGTATTCGCCGTCCGGCGTGAACCCCATGACCGGCATTTCCCCGCCGTGCGTCCGGTACCAAGCCATATCCTGACAGCCTGTTTCCTCGTTCGTGCCGAACAGGATGCGGATGCGGCGCGAGGGGGCGAAGCCCGCGTCCTTGAGCGCTGCCAGCGCGTACAGCGCGGCAACGACCGGACCCTTGTCATCCATGGTCCCACGTCCGTAGATGCGGCCGTTTTTCACTTCGCCGGAGAACGGCTCGGCCTCGGTCCAGCCGTCGCCTGCGGGGACAACGTCCAGATGCCCGAGGATGGCGATCATCTCCTCGCCTTCGCCATATTCGCACCAGCCGACGCGGTGGTCCAGGTGCTGTGTGCGGAAGCCCAGACGCTCGCACAGCGCAAGCGCCTCTTGCAGGCACCGCGCGACCTCGCGGCCGTAGGGCGCGTCCTCCGCAGGGGTGCTCTCCACACTCGGGATGCGGATGAGCGCGGCCAGGCTTTCGAGCAGTTCGTCCGCGTGCGCGCGGAGATACGGTTTGCAATTCATAAACATACTCCTTTGGTTTGATTGATTGCCGTCCTGTAAATGGTGCCGCCGATGTTTTATTCCTGCGTGCGGCGGTGCAGTACAAAGTGGTTCCGGCGGAAGGAAAGCAGCCCGTCGCGCTGCATTTTGCCAAGCTCGGCCGACAGCGCGCTGCGGTCGGCATTCAGGTAGTCCGCCAGCTGCTGGCGGTCGAACGGGATGTCGAATTCGTCGCAGCCCTGCTGCACGGCCTGCGCGGACAGGTAGGACAGCAGCCGCCCGCGCAGGGATTTGGGTGTGGTATGGAGGATTTTTCGCGTCAGGGTGAGGTTTTTGCGCGCGGTGACGTCCAGCAGGTTGCGCAGCAGCACAGCGCGGCTGTCCGATGCACCGGCCGCGGGCGCAAACAGCTGCGCGGCGGGCAGGAACAGCACCTCGCCCGGCTCGGCAGCGACCGCACTGACCATCATTGGCGTGCCGGGCACACAGGCGTAGGTTTCCGCGAACACCATACCCGGGCTGATATGGTCGAGAATGGTCTTGTTGCCCCAGGCGTCGTCGCGCTCGATGGTCACGCCGCCGGACAGCAGCACGCAAAGCGCGTGCGCGCTGTCGCCCACGCGGTAGACCGGCTGGCCTCTGTCATAGTGCTTTTCATAGGCCTGCAGCGCGTGCAGCAGGACGGGAAGCTGCTGTGCGGGGATGTCTTCAAACAGGCGGCATTGCGTAAGGACAGAATGGTTCATATTTCCTCCTGCTTTGTTGTTATAACAACATACGGTATGCTTTCAGTATAGTAAGATGGGAGCATAAAGTCAACCGTATGGAGGAGATAGAATGATCCGTAAGATTATAGAAATCAATGAAGAAAAATGCAACGGCTGCGGCCTGTGCGCATCCGCGTGCCACGAAGGCGCGATCGGCATGGTAGACGGCAAGGCAAAGCTGCTGCGCGACGACTACTGCGACGGCCTGGGCGACTGCCTGCCGGTCTGCCCGACGGGGGCGATCACCTTTATCGAGCGTGAGGCCGCGGCCTACGACGAGGCGGCGGTGCAGGCGAACCTGCGCGCGAAAGCGCAGCAGGAGCCGCTCG
>USSI01000145.1 GCA_900557315.1 uncultured Butyricicoccus sp.
CGCCCGAGTAGGTCACGGTCATGGTATCGCCCGAAGTGGTGATCGAGTCGATCAGGCAGATCGGCTCGGTGCTCTGCATCTCATCCAGATTGCCCATCTGCGCAAGCGCATCCTCAAAGGACATCTCCATCTTGACCTTCTGGTCACCCAGGTCCATGTAGTACACGCCGTCCGCATAGTAGTAGGAAACGTCCTGGCTGATCGAAGTCTCTGCGCCCTCGTCCACCAGCGCTTCATCCAGCTCCATGTTCATCGTGCCGGTCATGGAGATTTGGGACTGGTCCATGTGCTCGAGGTCCATGTCCATCTTCATGTCCATCGGCATGGACAGGGTCATCATCTGCTGGCCGTCCATATCAACCGCAGCCGTGATGTCGGCGGAGATATCCATGCGGGTCTGTTCGTTCATCGCTGCAGAAGCTGCTACATACGCATCGTAATTGTCAAAGAAGGTGAGCATCTCGGCCGCTGCGGCCTCGTCAACCGCACCGTCCGCCACCAGCTTTTCGAGCAGCTTGGTGTCCGCATCGTCCTTGACCGCCGTGTTCAGCGCGGTCAGGCTCATCGCCGCGACATGGTCGCGCAGGAAATTCGTTTCATTGCAGTTGGCAATGTCAACCAGCCCGATGGACTTGCCGAAATCAATCGCACCGGCATAAGTGAAGTCGCCGCCCGCCGCGTCGCTGTAGCCCAGCGCACGGAGCAGGAAGGTGGTGTACATCTGCGCGGAGCAGGTATCCTCCGGCTCGAAGGTGGTCGCGGTTGCGCCGGTGGTCAGGCCGTTATCATACAGATACTGCACATAGGGTTCCTGCCAGCCGTCCAGATCGGTAAAGGGTGCGGTGTATTCGAGCGCCTGCGCCTCTTCCTCCGCGCCAAGCAGACGGACCAGCATGGTCGCCGCCTCTGCGCGGGTGGGCGCGCGGTCCAGCTCATAGCCGTCGCCCGTGCCCTGGAACAGGCCGAGGTCGCTCAGTCGGCCGGCGCAGTTATCGTAGCTGGCCGCGCCCGCTGTCATGGCAACGCTTGCTACCGCCAGAACGGAAGCCAGCACCATCCTCAATTTTCTTTTCATCCTGAATGCCTCCTTTTACGGTAAAAGCAGAGTAAACTGCTATGGCTATATGTTAGCACGCCTTATAGACAATGTAAACAATTTTCTTGTGTTTTTATTCGGTATTATTTTATGTTACACTTTCCGCCTGCCCCTGCTTGACAGATGCATACGCTGGTGTTATATTGTATATATCATATATAAACAATATTTCATCTTGACAGTACATCCGCGAAGTTGTATCATTGTATCACATCATTCATACAATGAACGTGAGAAAGGAAGATGAACATGAACGCAAAACGACTGCTCGCTGCGACGCTGTCCGCCGCCGCCCTGCTTGCGGCACTGCCCGCCGCATGGGCGGCAGATCAAACCACGCCCGCCACGCGCGGCGAGGTCTGCGCCGCACTGGTCGCCGCAGCGGACGACTACAATCCCGGCGTGACCGCCGCCGATGTGATGCACGGCGACCCGGACGGCAGCCTGCGTGAAAACGACCCGGTCACCCGCGCAGAAGCGCTGGTCATGCTGCAGCGCGCGTTTGACGGCCTGCCCGCCCCGCAGGGCGACAACGCCCGCAAGGGCTATCCGTCTTCGAACTTTACCGATGTGCCCGCATGGGCCGCGGAGGAGCTTGCGGATGTTTTTGCTTCCGGCATCGTCGCCGGTACGTCTGAAACCACCTTCTCGCCGGATGAATACGTCACCATGGAGCAGCTGGACCGGTTCATCCACCGCACGTATGCCCTGTTTGGCAGCAACCTCAGGGACGATTTTTATGCTGCGGTCAACAAGACCTGGCTGGACAACTCGGTCATCCCGGCGGGCCAGACGCAAAACGGCACACTGGCTGAAAAGATGTACGACACCGCGCCGTTACATGCACTGATTCAGGAGGCGGCAGCAAACCCCGAAGGGGAGGACGCACAGCGCATCGCCGCGCTGTATACCAATATCCTCGACTGGGACGCGCGCAACGCGGCGGGCATCGAGCCGATCCGGCCTTATCTGGAAGCAGCCGAAGCGGCACAGAGTGTGGAGGATGTGATGGCGGTCAAAAAGCAGATCGCAGAGGACCTTGCAGGCAACTTATTGGCCGGCTTCAGCCTGTCTGCGGACGCGAAGGACTCCACGCGGTATACGGTCGGCTTTTCCGCCTTCTCCCCCTCGCTGACCAAAGAGGTTTACGCCGCGGACAGCGGCAGCCAGAAGGATGCATACCTCACTTACATCCGGACGCTGTATCAAATCGGCGGCGCGGACGCCGAGAGCGCCGCGGCGGATGCCCAGCGCGTTTGGGAGATGGAAAAGGAGTTATCCACGCATGCGCTCGACCGGCAGGACTACGGCAATGTGGATTTAACCTATCATGTCTACACCATGGACGAACTCAAAGCGCTGTTCCCCACCCTCGATCTGGATGATCTCTATGCCCAGTCCGGCCTCGCCCGTTCGGACGGCCAGATCATCGTCTCGGACGTGGGTCTGCTGGAGGCCTCGCCCAAGTATTTCACCGAGGCGCATCTGGACGACCTCAAGGCCTATCTGCGCCTGTCCATCCTCGCGGGGTACGGCGGTTACCTGAGCCGTGATTTTCAGGACGCCGCAAACGCCTATCAGGAGGCCTTCCTCGGCGTCTCCGGTACCATGAGCGACGAAGACACCGCCACCCAGCTCATCCAGCAATACCTGTCCGATGAACTCGGCCGCCTGTATGCGCAGGCCTATTTCTCCGAGGAGGCAAAAGCGGATGTCGAAGACATGGTGTATGACTTTATCGACATCTATAAGGACCGCATCCGCTCGCTCGACTGGATGAGCGACGCGACCAAGGCGAAGGCCATCGAAAAGCTGGATGCGCTCGGCGTCAAGGTCGGCTATCCGGACGAAGGCAAATGGAACGACTATTTCAAAGGCGTCACCCTCAAAACCGCAGCCGAGGGCGGCAGCTACTTTGACAACATCATCACCCTGATGAAGGCGCAGGAGCAGATGCTGATCGCGTGGCAGAACCAGCCGGTCAACAAAGACCTGTGGCCGATGGCGGCCTACACGGTCAACGCCTGCTATGTCCCCGCAAACAACGAAATCGTTTTCCCGGCCGGCATCCTGCAGGCCCCGCTGTATGACGTCAATGCATCGCGCGAGCAAAACCTCGGCGGTATCGGATACGTCATCGCGCACGAGATTACCCACGCCTTTGACAACAATGGCGCAAAGTACGACAAGGACGGCAACGCGGCCGACTGGTGGACCGCCGAGGACGAGGCCGCCTTCCAAAAGCTGTGCGGCGAGGTCGTCGCCTACTATGACGGCGTGGAAGCCGCGCCCGGCATCGCCTGCAGCGGCGCGCTGACGCTGTCCGAGAACATCGCTGACCTCGGCGCGGCGCAGTGCATTGTGGAAGCGGCCCGGCGCGAGCCGGACCCCGATTTTGAGACCCTGTTCCGCGCGGTCGCGAACACCTGGTGCTCGACCATGCCGCGCGGCACAGCAGCGTATTACGCCACGCTCGACGTGCACGCACAGGATAAACTGCGCGTCAACCGCGTGCTGCAGTCGATCGACGCGTTTTATACCACCTTTGGCATCACCGAGGGCGACGGGATGTGGGTCGCGCCTGAGGACCGCGTGTCAATCTGGTAACCTGCAAAATGGCAAAAAGCCGCCCCAAGGGGCGGCTTTTCTCCTGTTTTGATGCCGTGCGCTTCCGCCGGAGGCTGTTACGCTTTCTCGCTGACCACGACCAGATGCGGGTAGGCGATGCCGATGCCCTCCCGGTCGTAGATTTCCTTGATGTTTTCCAGCACAGCGCATTTGAGGCTGAACGCCGTGCCGTTGTCCTTCGCCCAGAGCGAAGCGCGCAGCGTGACCGCGCTCTCTGCCAGCGCCAGCACGACCACCTGCACCAGCGGCGCGCCTTCTGCGATCTGTTCGGGCGTACGCACGTCAAGGAAGTCCGGCTGGCGGGCGATTTCCTCCGCCAGCAGCTGTTTGGCACGCGCGATATCCGATTCGTAGGTCACGCCGATCTCGAGGAACGAGCACACGCGGCTGTCCGTATAGTCTGCGTTCTCAATGATCGAGTTGTTCATCACGCTGTTCGGCACGATCAGGCGCTTGTTTTCATAGGTGCGGATGGCGGTATGCCGCAGGGTGATCTCCTCGACCACGCCCGAGATATTATTATCCACACAGCGCACCACGTCCCCGATGACGAACGGCTTGAATGCGAGAATCATCAGCCCGCTGACCATGCTGCCGAGCGCCTCCTGCGAGGCAAGGCCGCCGACCACCGCGAGCACGCCGCCTGCGGCCAGCAGCTTGTTCATGCCCGCGCTGAGCGCCGGGATGTTGGACACGATCACAGCAAAGCCCGCAAAATACACCGCCGCAATCGCCAGATACCGGCAGAAGGCCAGGATGGTTGCACTGCCGCTGTTGACCTGCTTCTGGCGCTCGATCAGCCGGAGCAGGACGCGGTTGACCGCGCGCACGCAGAGCAGCGTAACGACAATCGTGACCGCGACAAACAGGGCGGTAAACGCAAAGCCGGGCAGCCGGTTCTGCACAAAGTTTTCCAGCCAGCTCACCAAAGCCGCCTCCTTTCTTGGGGGTTACGCGCCGTGTTTTAGTAGGCGATG
>USSI01000146.1 GCA_900557315.1 uncultured Butyricicoccus sp.
GGAGGTAGTGTATATTAATAGCATGCAAAAAAATAGGCGGTTCCTGTTAATAACCTATTATTCTATGCAAACACGCAAAATGAGGTGTTCTGTTGAAGGGGTTTTCTCTGGCCGAGGCGCTTTCCCACAACGCCCGGCGCAAAAACACCAACCCTACCCGGTTGATCGTCGGCAGCTTTCTTGCCGTTATCCTGTGCGGCACGCTGCTGCTGATGCTGCCCGTCTCCAACCGGGACGGACAGATGCTGGACATGCTGGACGCCATGTTCACCGCTACCTCCGCCACCTGCGTGACGGGCCTTGTGGTATTTGACACCTACACGCAATTCTCCACGTTCGGCCAAGTAGTCATCCTGCTGCTCATCCAGATCGGCGGGCTGGGCTTTATGACCCTCGCTTCGGTTGCGTCCTTCCTGACCCGCCGCACGATCACCCTGCGGGAGCGCATGGTGATGAGCGCAGGGATGAATTTATCGGCCAATGCAGGCATTGTCCGGCTGACGCGCCGCGTGCTGTTCGGCACGCTCCTGTTCGAGGCTGCGGGCGCGGTGCTGCTGGCCTACCGGTTTGTGCCGCAGTTCGGGCTTGCGCGCGGCGTGTGGATGGGCGTGTTCCATGCGGTGTCCGCGTTCTGCAATGCGGGCTTTGACCTGCTGGGCACGCCGGACAGCCCGTTTTCTTCCCTGACCGGCTATGTTGGAGACCCGGTTGTCAATCTGACCATCATGGCGCTGATCGTGATCGGCGGCCTCGGCTTTTTCGTCTGGGGCGATATGTGGGACAAGCGGCGCTTCCGCCGCCTCAGCCTGCATACCAAGCTGGTGCTGGTGACGACCGTGCTGCTGCTGGCCGCGGGTACGGGGCTGACGCTGCTGTTCGAGTGGAACAACCCGGCGACGCTGGGCGCCTTGCCCGCGGGGGAAAAGGTGCTTGCGGCGGCGTTCCAGTCGGTGACGCTGCGCACGGCGGGCTTCAATACGATTGACCAGGCCGCGCTGGCCGGGCCGACCCAGGCGCTGTCGTGCCTGCTGATGATGATCGGCGGTTCGCCCGGCTCGACCGCGGGCGGCATCAAGACAGTGTCTGCTGCGGTGCTTGTGCTGAGTGCGGTCTCCGCCCTGCGCGGGCGTACGGAGGTGTCGGCGTTCGGCCGTTCGATCGGCTTGCGCAGCATCATGAACGCGGTGACAATGATGATCGTAGGCGGCACGCTCAGCCTGACCGGCGCATGTGCGATTGCCTATATGGAAGGCGCGCCCTTCGGGCAGTGCCTGTTCGAGGCGGTGTCTGCGTTTGCGACCGTCGGCGTCACCATGGGGCTGACGCCCGGGCTGCACGCCGCGTCGCATCTGATCCTGATCGTACTGATGTATCTGGGACGCGTGGGCGTGCTCACGCTGGGCGTTGCGGTGCTCATGCGGCACCGGGAACCGCCCAAACTGCAGTACCCGGATGGGAATGTGATGGTAGGATAAACCCTTTGATTTGTAGATACGGCATGGCAGGACGCGATAAGCGCGGAATGCTGCCGAATAGAGGAGCTTTAGTATGAAATCCTTTCTGGTGATTGGCCTGGGCCGTTTTGGTACGGCGGTGGCGCAGGAGTTGTCCGCGCTTGGGCAGGAGGTGCTCGCGCTCGATGTGGACGCGGAGAATGTCCAGCACATTTCGGATCAGGTGACGCAGGCGATCCAGGGCGACGCGCAGGACGAGGCGGTGCTGCGCTCGGTCGGCGCGCGTAATTTCGATTGCTGTGTGGTTGCGATCGGCGCGGACATGGAGGCCAGCATCCTGATTACGGTGATGCTCAAGGAGCTGGGTGCGAAATATATTGTTGCGAAGGCGATGACGCCCATCCATGCGCGCGTGCTCGAACGCGTCGGCGCGGACCGCGTGGTGCTGCCGGAGATTGACATGGGCCAGCGTCTGGCGCAGCGTCTGGTGCGGACCAATGTGGTGGACTATATCGGCGTGTCCGAGGATTTCTCGATTGTGGAGATCCATCCGCCCAAAAGCTGGGTCGGCCATTCGCTTGGCAAGCTGGGCGTGCGCGCCAGACACCAGATCAATGTGCTGGCCATCCGGCACGGCGAGGGCGGCCATGTGGATGTCAACCCGAAGCCCGATCAGGTGATCGGACAGGACGACCTGCTGATCGTCATAGGGACAAATGAACAGGTGAACAGTGTGGTGGAACTCAAGTGATCGAGATACAGAGCCGCCAGAACGCCGCGCTCCGGCATCTGGCGCGGCTGGGGCGCGAGCGCAAATACCGCCGCAGCACGGGGGAAATGCTGTGCGAGGGCGAAAAGATGCTGCAGGAGGCGGTATCCTCAGACGCGCAGATTACGACCCTGCTCGTGCGCGCGGGGCGGGAGGATGACCTGCCGGCCGGCCTGCTTGCGCGTGCGGAACAGGGGGGCGCGGCGCTGTACTGCGCGCCGGACGCGCTGTTTGCGCTTGCGAGCGGGGTGGAAACCCCGCAGGACGTGATTTTCTCCTGCCGCCAGCCGCAGTGGGGCGTGGAGGCGCTGGACGGGAAACGACAGGTCCTGCTGCTTGACGGCCTGCAGGACCCGGGCAACCTTGGCACGATTTTGCGCACCGCCGAAGCGTTTGCGCTCGGCGCCGTGGTGTTGTGCGAAGGCTGTGCCGACCCGTTTTCCCCCAAGGTCGTGCGCTCGACCATGGGGGCGGTGTTCCGCCTGCCATGTGTGATGCTGCCGCTTGCGCAGGCAATGGACCGCATGCAGGCAAACAGCCTGCCGGTCTATGCGACCGCCCTGCATGCGGACAGTGTGCCGCTTTCGTCGGTGCCGCTGGATCGCGCGGCGGTCATCATCGGCAGCGAAGGCCGTGGCGTGTCGCAGCAAGCGCTTGCGCGCTCGGATAAACGGCTGATTATCCCCATGGCGGGCCGCGCCGAATCGCTCAATGCGGGCGTGGCGGCGGCGATTGTAATTTATGAGATGACGAAATGAGGAGGCGGGCTGGATGCCTTCACGTCTGAGTTATGTATGGCTCTCCCGGCGGCGCGGGCTGAGCCCGTTCCAAATCGCTCAAGTGCTGCGTGCGTTCGGCTCGCCGGAGGCGGTGTTCGCCGCGGACCGGGAAGCGCTTGTTGCCGCGCCCTGCAGCCTGCGCAAGGCGCAGGTGGACGCGCTGTGCGACAAGGACACCGGCGAAGCGGAACGCATCATAGCGCAGTGCGCCAAAGCGGATATCCGGATCATCACGCTGGGCGACAGCGCCTATCCCGACCGGCTGCGCGCGATCGAGGACCCGCCGGCCGTGCTGTATGTGCGCGGCAGGTGGCCGGATTTTGATGTCATGCCTGGCATCGCCGTGGTTGGCACGCGCGAGGCGACGGCCTACGGCCTGAGCACCGCCGAGCGCATCGGCGCCACGCTGGCGCGTGCGGGATTCGTCACGGTCAGCGGCATGGCGCTCGGCAACGACGGCGCTGCCCATCGGGGCGCGCTCCGCGCGGGCGGTTTGACCGTGGCTGTGCTGGCCGGCGGCGTGGACGTATGCTACCCGCCGCAGCACCGCGGGCTGATGGGCGATATCCTGCTGTCGGGCGCGATTGTCAGTGAATACCCGCCCGGCAGCGAGCCGAAGGGTGAGAATTATCACAACCGCAACCGCATCATCAGCGGCCTTTCGGTCGCGGCGGTGATTGTGGAGGCCGGCGGCTACCGTTCGGGCGCGCTGATGACCGCGCGCCATGCGCTCGACCAGGGGCGCGACGTGTATGCCGTGCCCGGTTCGCTGGATGCGCCGCAGTCGCGGGCATGCAATGAGTTGATTGAAAAGGGCGAGGCCGCGCTGCTGCGCAGCCCGGAAACCCTTGTGCGGGAATACCGTGGATTGCTGCGCGCAAAACCCGAACAGCGTGTGCAGCAGGCGTTTGTCCGTCAGACCGGGGCACGGACTGCCCCCGCTGCACCGGGCGTGTGGGAGGATATCTGCCGGCGTGAAGCGCAGGCGGAGGGAAAACCGCCCGCACCGGCTGCGGAACCGCTCGGCCTGCCGGACCATCTGCGCGGGGACGAGCGCCGCATCGCGGAGCTGGTGCAGCAGGGCGTCAGCACACCCGAGGAACTGATCGAGCGCTGCGGCCTGCCCGCGCCGCGCGTGATGAGCATCGTCACCATGCTCGAAGTGGACGGTATCCTGCGCCGCGAAAAGGGCAGACTGGTGATGGGACGGAAATAGCGCCCGTTGCACAGTCGGAAGAAAAGACGTGAACAATCCGCGCCGTCAGGCGCGCATGAAACAGCCGCTCTGTGAGCGGCCTTGCAAAACCGAGCTTTGCCCGGTTTTGCAAAACCATCCGGCGGCAAGCCGCGCCTGCGGCGCAGGCTCCGGCCGGCATTCTCGGGCAGAGCAGCTGCCTGAGAATCAGAACTCGATTGCAAACACAGTTTGCAATCGAAGCTTTGGAGGTTTCTATGTCGAAATTAGTTATCGTGGAGTCGCCCGCCAAGGCCAAGACCATCGGGAAATATCTCGGCTCGGATTATGTGGTCAAGGCCTCCATGGGGCATCTGCGCGATTTGCCGAAAAAGAAAATGAGCGTCGATATTGAGCATGGTTTCAAGCCGGAATACGTGCCGATCGAGGGGAAAGATAAAATCATCAAGGAAATCCGCAGCGAAATCCGCAAAAGCGATTTCGTCTACCTCGCAACCGACCC
>USSI01000147.1 GCA_900557315.1 uncultured Butyricicoccus sp.
GAAGAACTTCGAGAAGCACGCCCCCAGCCACAGGCCGAGCGACAACAGGCAGGCCTCGAATACTGCGAAGTCAAACAGCGAAAAGCCGTGCGCCCGGGTCACGGCGTAATCCGCCCAGCGGCCTGCCTGATTGCGGGCGTCGCCCACACAATCCAGCATTTGCTCCGCACGGGCGCGCAGGGCTTCACGGTCAATGTTTTCCAGATAGTTTTTCATGGCATGCTCTCTCCTTTTATGATTCATTGGAAGGGATAAACGGGCGTTTTTTCGCCCTTTGCCTGTTTGGCTATACTGCATGGCACCATCCCCATGCACGAAATGCGGCCCAGCCGCATCCCGATCTTCTCCGCCAATTCGTCCGCATCCGCGCTGTCGGTCTCGCGCAGGGCGGCCAGCAGGATCAGCCCCGCGGCACGCGCGTCCGACCCGGCCTCATGGTGGTTGAGCGGGATGCCAAGTGCAGCGGATACTGTATCCAGTTTATGATTCTCCAGCCCCGGCCATACGCGCTGCGCAACCTTTACCGTGCAGACATAGCGGCACTCGGGCGCACGCAGATGGTAATGCGCAAGGCACGCACCCAGCACCCGGGTATCGAACATCGCATTGTGGCAGACAATCACGCTGCCATCCGCTTCGTCCGCCAGCGGCCGCCAGACCTCGTCAAATGCAGGCGCGTCCGCCACCATTTTCTCCGTGATGTGGTTGACGCGGACATTGCCCCAGTGGAACTTGCCCACCCCGGCGGGCGGTTTGATAAGCGACACCTGCTCACGCACGAGCGCGCCGTCCTCAAAAATGCTTGCGCCAAGCGCACATGCGCTGAGCGGCGAGGCGTTTCCGGTTTCAAAGTCCAGTGCGATGTACCTCATTGCAGCGCCTCCCGGTGCCCGGCCTCTGCGCGCTCCTTTGCAGCGAGCAGGAAGCGGTACAGCGGCGCAAGCTGCTGCATGGCCTCGATCATGGGCTGGACAAACGAACCGTCCAGTATGGGTGAGAAATCGTTATATTCACGGAAGTCCGCGCCAATCTCCTTGCGGTTGAGCCAGGGCTGGTACGCGGGCTTCGCGTCCGGAAATTTCGGGCGTTTGTATTCCTCCCCCGCGAGCTGCACCTGCGGGCAGGAATTCACTGCCTGATACGCTTCCAGAAACAGCTTATCCTCGCGCAGGACCATCTCGCGCAGGGCGTCCATCTCGCCCCGGCCCCAGGCGCCCCAGCAGCCGTATCCCCAGTACTCGGGATGGATCTCAAAATAATAACCCGGGACAGATTCCCGCTCGCGCCGCGGCCTGCGGAAAAAGAACCACAGGTTCGCGCGGTACAGCGTTTTATCTTTGGTATAGCGGGTGTCGCGCCGCACGCGCGAGATCATGCGCGATGGCGTGACCACAAACTGCGGGTCGATCTCGAGCATCGCGGGCGTCATCTCCGCGATCAGCTCGTGAAAAGGCTGGATGGCCAGCCGTTTGATTTCATCTTTGTGTGCTTCGTAAAATTCCTTACTGTTTTGCAGGCGGTTGAGTTGCAGCAGGTCGATGCCCGCGGCGTGAAAGCCTGTGAATGCCATGGAAATGGGCACCACCTTTCTGTTTAACATTGTACCGCGTTTTTCCGGTTTGCGCAACAGGATTTTGCCGTTTCGTCCGGACAAAACGCAAAATATTGTGGATGGTCCGGCCTCTGCCTTTGCTCCATTCCGCCGGCTGTGATATACTGGGACCATCTATGGCTCTGGCGCTCCGGCCAGCGCTGCTGGTGCATGTGCTGTGCCGCAAAGCACACAAAGCCGGCCTCGCATTCGCCGCACCGCCGGACGCTTATACCCCCGGGCGTCCGGATTTCCGTCGAGCACCGGACCGGCAAAACCGCGCGCCCGGCATCGCCATCCGCATGGCAGAATAAAACTTATCGTGGACACAGTACCGGTATGGTGCTATAATAGATGCAATCTTTATTTAACAGGAGGTCGTTATTATGGAAAACCCTGAAAAGCTGCTTGATCTGCTCAGTCAGGACGCGCGCCTGACCCCCGCGCAGCTCGCCGCCATGACCGGCGCCAGCGAACAAGATGTAAACGAGGCGCTCCGCGTCTTTGAGAAAAACGGCACGATCCTTGGCTACAAAACCGTGATCGACTGGGACAAAACCGCAAAAGAGAGCGTCACTGCACTCATCGAGGTCAAAATCACCCCGCAGAAAGGCATGGGCTTTGACGAGATTGCCCGCCAGATTTACTCCCACCACCAGGTGGAAAGCGTCGGGCGGCTTTGACCTGACCGTCATCATCAAGGACCGCTCGATGCGCGAGGTCGCACGCTTTGTCTCCGAACAGCTTGCGCCGATGGAGAACGTGCTCTCCACTGGCACGCACTTCATCCTCAAAAAGTACAAGGACTACGGCGTGGAATTTGACCCCTCAGAAAATGACAAAAGAGAGGTCATGATGGCATGGTAGACTACGAACAGCTGCTCTCCAACCGGGTAAAGGAGGTCAAACCCTCGGGCATCCGCAAGTTCTTTGATGTGGTTGCGACCATGCCCGATGCGATCTCGCTCGGTGTCGGCGAGCCGGATTTTGAGACCCCGTGGCAGATCCGCCGCGCGGGCATCCAGTCGCTTGAAAAAGGCCAGACGTTCTATACCTCCAACTGGGGCCTTGCCGAACTGCGCCGCCAGATCGCGGCGCTCACGCGGCGCAAGTATCAGCTTTGCTACGACGCGGATAAGGAAATCCTTGTCACGGTCGGCGGCTCGGAGGCGATTGACAATGCCATCCGCGCACTGGTCAATCCCGGCGAAGAGGTGCTCATCCCCGAGCCGAGTTTTGTCTGCTACACACCGCTGACCCAGATGGCGGGCGGCGTCCCCGTCCCGCTGCCGACGCGGGTGGAGGACGAGTTCAAGCTAACCGCGGATGCGCTGCGCGCTGCGATTACACCGCGCACCAAGCTGCTCATCCTGCCCTACCCCAACAACCCGACCGGCGCAATCATGACGCGGGACGAGCTCGAAGCCATCGCGGCAGTCCTCAGAGACACCAACATCGTCGTGCTGTCGGACGAAATCTACTGCAGCCTGACCTATGGCAAGGACCCGCACGTCTGCTTCGCTGAGCTGCCCGGTATGCAGGAGCGTACCATCGTGGTGGACGGCTTCTCCAAGTCCTATGCCATGACCGGCTGGCGCCTCGGCTGGGCGATGGGTCCGAAGGAACTGATGAAGCACATCTGCAAGGTGCACCAGTTCGGCATCATGTCTGCGCCGACTACCGCACAGTTTGCGGGCATTGAAGCCATCCGCTCGGGCGAAGACGATATCGAACGGATGCGTACGCAGTACGATACCCGCCGCCGCTTCCTGCTCGGCGAGCTGCGTTCGATGGGGCTGGAATGCTTTGAGCCGCAGGGCGCGTTCTATATGTTCCCATCCATTGTTTCGACCGGGCTGTCCTGCGAGGAATTCTGTGAGCGCCTGCTCAAAGAAGAGAAGGTCGCGGTTGTGCCCGGCAGTGCCTTCGGCCAGAGCGGCGAGGGGCACGTGCGCATTTCGTACTCCTATTCGATGAACCATCTGCGCGAAGCCTGCATCCGTATGCGCAAATTCCTGCAGAAGCTGAAATAAGCAAAAGGCTGTTCCCTCCGGAACAGCCTTTTTTCATTCCCAAATCAGCTCTACCTCGCGCGGCAGGCCGTAATACTCTTTATAATAGGCATCATAGTAGTCATTGTGATACGGCATGACCCAGCCATAGAGGTCATCCGTGAATTTGCGCAGCGTCAGCGTGTCCTCCCCGCTGTAGGACGCAACCACTGCGCGGTTGGAAGCGTCTATCGCAGCGTTCTCCTGATAGCCGTCGTGCTGGTCTTTCAGCGTAGTCCATGCGCAGAACAGCAGCGGGATGCAGCATACCACTGCACAAGCAGCCCGCGCGGGGCAGTATTTGCGGATCAGCCACAGCACGCCCGCCGCGACAACCACGACAGCCGCCCATGCCTGTCCCCAATGCCAGGCCAAAATCGCGCCCGCGCCAAGCAGATACAGATACGGCGCCTCACACAGCAGGCAGGCGACAAACAACAGCAGCATCCCCACGCAGCACAGCATGGTGCGCGGTCCCACCGTGGGGGAAACCAGCATCATCACCTGCGAGCCGACGCGCCGTTCATCGCGGCGCGGATGGCAGCATACAGCGCACAAACCAGATAGCCGCCCAGTATCGCCAACGCATACGCCGCGATGCGGCGCGGCACCTCATGGCTGTAGCTGAGCAGCTCGGGGACCTGCTCCGGCAGCCAGAACCATGCGGCGAAAACCACCGCCGCCAACACGGCAAACAGGCCGTCCAGCACCTTTTTCCGGCGCACAGTGCGCACCAGCAGCCACAGGGGCACTGCCGTCAGCACCAGGAAATGGATCGGGAACAGCGTATCGCCGAACAGGAAGGTCTGCCGCAGCTGCAGCAGGTTGTACTTCATCACCGCCAGCGTGCCGCCCTCGACCGGCGGCACGGTAATCCCTGCGCGGTAGGCCACGGACGGCGCAAGCAAAATGCTCAGTGCGCCCGCCGCCGAAAGGAAAAACGGCCACAACGCCTTTTTCGGGAAGGATTTTTTACGGATCAGGCAGTATTCTCCCACATACAGCACAGTCAGCC
>USSI01000148.1 GCA_900557315.1 uncultured Butyricicoccus sp.
GCGCGCGACGGGACGCACCATCTATATCCTCGACGAGCCGACCACCGGCCTGCACGTCGCAGATGTGCACCGTCTGGTGGATGTGCTGCAAAAACTGGTGGATGCGGGCAATACGGTGGTCGTCATTGAGCATAATTTGGACGTCATCAAGACCGCGGACTATATTCTCGACCTCGGCCCCGAGGGCGGGGACGGCGGCGGGCGGCTGGTGGCCGCCGGTACGCCGGAAGAGGTCGCGGCGTGCGAAAATTCCTACACCGGGCAGTATCTGAAGCCGGTCCTGGAACGTAAAAACCAGGTTAAAACCGAAGAATGATGTACTTTTTGACGCAGTTAGCGGGCATTCCTTGGCGGAATGCCCGCTTTTTGCAATTTGCATAAAAATGTTGAGCTTTTGCACACATTTTGGTATAATAATCGTAATAAAAAATAAATGAGGGAGTTTTATATGAAAACAAAGCGCTGGGTGATCGCCGCGCCTGACCGGGCGCGTGTGGAGGCGCTGTCACGCGAAGGTGGATATGCGCCGCTTACCGCCGCAGTGCTTGCGGCGCGCGGGACGGACACCCCGCAGGCCGCGGCCGCCAGCCTCAACTGCGACAGATCCGGCCTTCACGACCCATTCCTGCTCACGGATATGGATAAGGCCGCCGCGGCCATCCGCGGTGCGGTTGAGCGGGGCGAACATATCGTCGTCTATGGGGATTATGACGTGGACGGCGTGACGGCAACCTGTATCATGGTGGATTATCTGCGCAGCAAAGGCGCAGTGTGCGAATATTATATCCCCAACCGCCTGCGCGAGGGCTACGGCCTGTCGCGCGCAGCCATGGGACAGCTGTATGAGCAGGGTACGCGCCTGCTGGTCACAGTGGACTCCGGCATCACGGCGGACGAGGAAATCGCGGCCGCGCGTGAGCTGGGCATGCAGGTGGTCATCACCGACCATCACGAGTGCCATGATACCCTGCCTGAGGCGGAGGCGGTTGTGGACTGCAAGCGCCCGGACTGCACCTATCCGTTCGACAGCCTGGCGGGCGTGGGGGTGGCGTTCAAGCTGATCTGTGCGCTCGAAGGCGATACGGACGCGGTGCTTGACCGCTATGCCGACCTGATCGCGCTGGGCACGGTGGCGGACGTGATGCCCATTGTGGGCGAAAACCGCATCATTGTGGCGGAAGGGCTGAAAAAGATGGCCGAGACCAGCAACGTCGGCTTGGAGATGCTGCTGCGCGAGGCGGGCATGAAGCACAAGCGCCTGACCTCGTCCACGATCAGCTTTGTGCTTGCGCCGCGCATCAACGCGGCCGGGCGCATGGGGCAGGCGGAACTGGCCGCCGAGCTGTTCCTGACGCACGACCCCGTGCGGGCGCAGGCGCTCGCCGCGCGCCTGTGCGAGCAGAATAAGCTGCGCCAGAATGAGGAAAATCAGATTCTGGAACAGGCGCTTGTCCGCCTGCGGAAGGAATATAACCCGCTGGAGGATAAAATTATTGTGCTGGCGGGCAAGGGCTGGCATCACGGCGTGATCGGCATTGTCTGCTCGCGCCTGTGCGACCGGTACGGCTGCCCGGTGGTGCTGATCTCGCTCGACGAGGACGGCACGGGCAAAGGCTCGGGCCGCTCGATCAAAGGCTTCAACCTGTTTGAAGCCCTGTCCTCCTGTTCGGACCTGCTCGAGCGCTACGGCGGGCACGAGCTGGCCGCCGGCCTGACGGTGGACACGGACAAGGTGGACGAATTGCGCGAGCGCCTGCGGGCTTACGCGGAAAACCATGTCTCCATGGCCGAACTCGTGCCGCAGCTGAACATCGACTGCATGGTGCGGCCGGAATGGCTGACCATCCCGAACATTGAGGCGCTTTCCGTGCTCGAGCCATACGGCATGCGCAATCCGGAGCCGGTGTTCTGCATGAAGGACATGGAGGTCGAGGACATTACGCCGATCTCGTCTGACCGGCATGTGCGCCTGACGCTTGTCAAGGACGGCGCGCGGTTTTCCGCCATGTGGTTCGGCACAGGTGCGGGCGGGCTCGGCTTTGTCGAGGGCAACATGGTGGACGCTGCCTTCCATCTGGAAGTCAACGAGTTCCGTGGGCGCCGTTCGGTGCAGCTGACGCTGTGCGACGTACAGCTGAGCGAATGCGAGCATCTGGCGGATCAGAAGCTGCTCAACGTATACAATACCTACATGGCGGACGGTCCGCTGACCGCGCGCGAGGCGCGCCTGCTGCTGCCCGACCGCAAGGACCTGGTCGCGGTGTGGCGGCATATCGTGTGCCGCGCGGAGGACGGGCGCCTGTCCGTGCCGGACGGCGCGCTCTCGCGCCGTGTCGCGTGGGAGAGCAGAAGGGACATTAACATCGGCAAGCTGTTCGTGTGCCTGGACGTGTTTTCCGAGTCCGGGCTTATCAGCTACCATTTCAAAGAGGGGATGCTTAACATCCTGCTCAAGCCTTACGAGGGTAAGGCGGATATATCTGGTTCGGTCGTCCTGGCCACGCTGCAGAGCATGGCGGGGTGAACGGAATGGGGGAACGAAGTATGCAGAACAAACTGGATTTTTTGATTGACCGCGTGCAGAAGCAGAACCCGCAGGCCAATATCCGGAAAATCCGTGCGGCCTATGAATGCGCCGCCCGGGCGCACGAGGGGCAGAAGCGCAAAAACGGCGAGCCTTACATCATCCATCCGGTCTCGGTGGCGGAAATTGTAGTCGAGATGGGGCTGGATACGGATTCGATCTGTGCTGCGCTGTTGCATGACTGCATCGAGGATACCGAATTCGGCTACAGGGAGATTGAGAACAAGTTCGGTACGCCGGTCGCTGAACTGGTGGACGGCGTCACCCGGCTGGGCATGCTGCGCTATTCCAAAGAGCAGGAGCAGTTCGAGGACCTGCGCAAGATGTTTATGGCCATGGCCAAGGATATCCGCGTGATCCTGATTAAGCTGGCCGACCGCCTGCATAACGCGCGTACCTTCCAGTACCTGCCCGAGCGCAAGCAGCGCGACAAGGCGCTCGAAACCATGGAGATTTACGCGCCCATTGCCCACCGCCTGGGCATGAGCCGCATCAAGTGGGAACTGGAGGACCTGTCGCTCAAGGTGCTCGACCCGATCGGGTACAATGAGATTGTCGAGGGCCTGAAGGCCCAGAGCGAGCAGCATGAGGAGTTCCTCAAAGGCATCCAGGAGCGCATCAGCGCAAAGCTTGCAGAAGCGCATATCCAGAATACAATCTCCGCGCGCGTCAAGCATATCTATTCGATTTATCGCAAAATGTATGCACAGCACAAGACCATCGACGAGATTTACGACATCTGTGCGGTGCGTGTGATCGTGGACACGGTCGCGGACTGCTATAATGTGCTTGGCTATGTGCACGATCTGTATAAGCCCATCCCGGGCCGCTTCAAGGACTATATCTCCACGCCCAAGCCCAACGGCTACCAGTCGCTGCACACGACGGTCATCGGCCGTGCGGGCATCCCGTTTGAAATCCAGATCCGCACCACCGAGATGCACAAAATGGCGGAATACGGTGTGGCGGCGCACTGGAAATATAAGCAGGGGCTGGATAAAAAGGGCAATGAGGAAGCGTTCGCGTGGATCCGCCAGCTGCTGGAAGCGCAGCAGGATACTGAGGCCGAGGACTTCATCAAGAACATCAAGGTTGACCTGTTCGCGGACGAGGTGTTCGTGTTCACGCCCAAAGGCGACGTGGTCAACATGCCCGCGGGCGCGACACCGATCGACCTTGCCTATGCCATCCACTCCGCGGTCGGCAACCGCATGACCGGCTGCAAGGTCAACGGCCGTATCGCGCCGATCGACAGCCAGCTGAAAAACGGCGATATCGTCGAAATCCTGACTTCCAAGGAGGCGCATGGCCCCAGCCGCGACTGGGTCAAGATCGTCAAGACGACCGAGGCGCGCAACAAGATCAAGCAGTGGTTCAAGAAAGAGTGCCGCGAGGAGAACATCATCAACGGACGCGAGGATCTGGACCGCGAACTGCGCGCCAACCTGCTGTACAACGGGTTTTATGAAAACGAGGAAGTGCAGAAGAATACCCTCAACAAATTCTCGTTTAATACGCTGGATGAGCTGTATGCCGCCATCGGCTACGGCGGCATCACGCTGACCAAGGTCATCAACAAGGTCAAGGACGACGTGGGCAAACTGCGCCGCCAGCGCGAGCTGGCCGAGCGCGCCGCCCATCCGCAGCCCGAGCAGCCGCACAAGCGGATCACCAGGAGCACGACCGGCGTGGTGGTGGAAGGCATCGACAACTGCCTGGTCAAGTTCGCGCGCTGCTGCACGCCGATCCCGGGCGACGAGATCGTGGGTTTCGTCACGCGCGGCTACGGCGTGTCCATTCACCGGCGGGACTGCGTCAACGTGCATATCAATGAGGACCCCGACCGCTGGCTTCGCGCCTGGTGGGATGAAGACCTTGCCGCGTCCGACCGCGGCAGCCGCTTCTCGACCGGCCTGCAGATATCCACGCGCAGCCGCATTGGCGTGCTGAGCGATGTGACCGCGGTGCTTGCGGCGTGCAAGATCAATGTGCACGAGATTTCCGCGCGCGACCTGAACGACGGCTTTGCCGTTATCAACGCCATG
>USSI01000149.1 GCA_900557315.1 uncultured Butyricicoccus sp.
CGGTGGAAAACGGCTTGGGCAGGTAGTCATCCGCACCGCAGTCCAGCCCCTCCACGCGCTGGGAAACCTCGGTCCGCGCGGTCAGGAACAGCGCAGGTGTGGAAATACCCTCGCCCCGCAGTGTTTGCAAAACCTGAAGTCCATCCATGCCCGGCATCATGATATCCAGCACCAGACCGTCATATTCCTTGGAGCGCGCGTATGTCAGCGCGTCCTCCCCGTTTGCGACCCCATCCGCGCTGAATTTGCTGCTCCCGAAGATATGCAGCAGGGTCTTGAGCAGCCGGGGGTCATCCTCCGCAATCAAAAGCCTCATTCGGTTTCCTCCCAGTATAAGATTTCCGTTCATCAAGGCAGGCTGTTATTGATACTTTATCAGAGGAATACCTGTTTATTTGTGTATAAATTGGTTCGATTTTGTGAAGCTGCAGAATAGTGATGCCCCGGAATTTGACGATGGGCATGGCTGCGGACGCATCGGCTTCGATTGACGCGCTGCAGCAGGCTGCCGCCCATACCGGAAATTCCTATCTCCTGTGCTTTCCTGCCGCCGATGTATTCCGCCTGCGCGGCGGCCGCATCCTCGGCTTAAATGACGTCGGGCAGGGCTTGGACGCAGACAAAAGAGAGTACCTGCCGCGAACTGCGGCAGGTACTCTTGCGCTGGACGGTTTCGGTTGTTGTCCCTATGGCGGATACGCAATATGCGTCCTTTTCATTTTCGGTTAATCATATCCGCCCTGTGCCTCGGGCAGGGACTGGTATTCCGGGCTCTGGTAGAACAGCTCGTTCATATACTGCACAAAGTCCCAGAACTGTGCGGCGCGGCCGTTGCGCTCGGTATACGCTGTCACCGTGTAGTCGCCGGTCACGGTGTAGGTTTCGCCATCCGCTGTAAAGGTGATCTCATACTCGGTCAGCGGTTCCATCATGACCCCGCTTCCAGAAGGGGCCAGATTCCCGGAGGTCAGCTTTTCGTCCGCCAGCTGGTCGAGCGCGCATGCGCGCACCTTGGCGTAGATCTCCTGCTTGGTCCCATCGGAAACCGTCAGTTCGGTCTGTGCGGTGCGCGGCTCATCCGGCGTGATGAGGTCTTTCTGTATCAGCCCTTCGCCGGTGTCGTAGATATTCGGAACGTCCTCATCCACCCAGTTCATGTACCGGATGACGAAATCCGCCGGCATCTCCTCCGGCAGGGCGGTTGCCGCCTGCGGTGCGCCGCATCCCGCGAGCAGCCCGAACAGCAGCGCCAGTATGGCAATCTTTTTCATCCCGCATCCCTCCCTTTACCTGTATAGACGCGCGCGGTGCGCAATGGTTCCGAAATCATGGGGCAAAATCCGGTGTTTGGCTTTCTTTTTCCGCGGTTTTCCTGTACAATAGGAGCATGGATGAACATCAGTGAAAGGGGAATCACGTTATGTCGATTCAGGAAATCTGCCGCGTCGCACAGAACCGGCGGCTGGGCGACGGCTTATACCGGCTCGTGCTGGATGCGCCGCAGATCGCGGCCGCGGCGCAGTGCGGCCAGTTTGTACACATCGCGTGCGGGGAGGGCAATATGCTCCGCCGCCCGATCTCGATCTGTCTGGCCGGGGACGGCGCGCTGCATATCGTGTTTCAGGTCAAGGGCAGCGGCACCGAGTGGCTGGCCGAACGCAAAGAGGGAGACACGCTCGACGTGCTCGGGCCGCTCGGCCACGGGTTTGATGTGAAGGCGCTCGGCGCAAAGCCGGTCTTTCTCGGCGGCGGCATCGGCGTGCCGCCCATGCTGCAAACCGCAACGTGCGCAAAGGACGCGGGCGCGTCCCCGCGCGCGATTCTGGGCTTCCGCAATCAGGGCGCGGTCATTTTAGAGGACGAGTTCCGCGCGGTCTGCGAGACCTTCGTCACGACCGACGACGGCTCTTATGCGCGCCACGGTTTTGTGACCGACGTATTAAAGGAGCTGCTTGCGGACGCGACCGGCGTCGCGGCGTGCGGCCCCAAGCCCATGCTGAAGGCGATTGCCGCGCTTGCAAAACAGGCGGGCCTGCCCTGCCAGGTCTCGATGGAAGAGCGCATGGGCTGCGGCATTGGCGCGTGCCTCGTGTGCGCGTGTGCGCTCAAGGCGGAAAACGGCGAAACCCGATATGGACACGTCTGCAAGGACGGCCCGGTGTTTGACGCAGAGGAGGTCGAGTGGTAATGGCGGATTTGAGAGTCAATTTCTGCGGCGTCGAGCTGAAAAACCCGGTCACGACCGCATCCGGCACCTTCGGCTTCGGCCATGAATACGGCGAATTTTTCGACCTTTCCAAACTCGGCGGCATCGGCGTCAAGGGCCTGACCCCGACCGAGCGGCTCGGCAACCCCGCGCCCCGCATCGCGGAAACCCCGTCCGGCATTTTGAACTGTGTGGGCCTGCAGAACCCGGGCATCGACCGGTTCATTGAGGAGCAGATTCCCTTCCTGCGGCAGTATGACACCGCAATCATCGCCAACGTGTCCGGCAACACGGTCGAGGAATACGAGGGCATGGTGGAGAAGATTTCGGACGCGGATGTGGATTTGATCGAAATGAACATCTCCTGCCCGAACGTCAAATGCGGCGGCATGGCGTTCGGCACCCAGCCGGACATGGTCACCGAGGTCGTCTCGGCGGCGAAAAAGAAGGCGAAAAAGCCGCTCATCGTAAAGCTCAGCCCCAATGTGACCGATATCGCGGAGATTGCGCGCGCCGCCGAGGCAGCGGGCGCAGATGCGCTCTCGCTCATCAACACCCTGCTGGGTATGCGCATTGATATCGAGACGAGGAAACCGATTTTGTCCAATGTGATGGGCGGCCTGTCCGGCCCGGCGGTGTTCCCGGTCGCGGTGCGCATGGTGTATCAGGTGCGCAAGGCGGTCAACGTGCCGATCCTGGGCATGGGCGGCATCCGCACGGGCAAGGATATTGTCGAAATGCTGCTTGCGGGCGCGGACGCGGTCGCAATGGGCACGGTCATGTTCGCCGACCCGATGGCGCCGGTCAAGGCGCTGGCCGAGCTGGAGGCGTGGATGGATGCGCACGGCGTCAAATCCGTTCGAGAGCTGTCCGGCGCGGTGGAGGTTTAAGGCATGACCACAGTCTACATCATCCGCCACGCGGAGGCCGAGGGCAACGTCTACCGCCGCTGCCACGGGCAGTATGACAGCCTGCTCACCCCGCGCGCTTATGAGCAGCTGCCCTGCCTGGCAAAGCGGTTTGAGGACGTGCCGCTGGATGCGGTATATGCGTCCGACCTGTTCCGCGCGCGCACGACCGCAAAAGCGGTCGCGGCGGTGCACGGGCTTCCGGTCGAAACCCGCCCGGTGCTGCGCGAGATCGACATGGGCGACTGGGAGGACATCCCGTGGGCCGAACTGCCCCGCCTGTGGCCGGAGGAATACGCGGTCTGGCGCGCCCGCCCGTGGGACGCCCGCCCGCCGCACGGCGAGAGCGTCATGCAGGCCGGGCGGCGTATGCTGGACGGCGTGCGCGCCCTTGTGCGCGAAAACGAGGGCAAAAGCATCGCGGTTGTGACGCACGGCTCGGCCATTCGCGGCGCACTGACCCTGGCGCACGGCTTCGCGCCCGAGCAGATAGGCGAGATCGGCTGGGGCGACAACACCTGCGTAGCCAAATTCGAGTTCGACGGGCCGGACAAGCTCGAGGTGGTGTACGAAAACGACGCGTCCCATCTGCCGCAGCAGCTGTCCACCTTTGC
Source organism: uncultured Butyricicoccus sp. (assembly GCA_900557315.1). Taxonomy (GTDB): domain Bacteria; phylum Bacillota; class Clostridia; order Oscillospirales; family Butyricicoccaceae; genus Agathobaculum. The sequence continues at coordinate 3,729 of USSI01000149.1, forward strand.
GTCCATCGGCTGGACGGACAACAAGGGCGTGCCGGCGACGCCGCAGATCTGGTTCCGCCGCGCGGACCCGATGGACGCGGGCGACGCGGACAAAATCGTTTCCTTTATGCGCGAGCTGCACCGCAATGCCTACGGCACGGACGAAGCCCTCGATCCGGACGCGCTGCTGTGCGACGTCGAGCGGGCGCAGCGTATGAGCCCGCGGTCAGTGACCTTCGGGTGCCTCGAGAGCGGCGAGGAGGCCGCGCTGGTCTACCTCAAGACGTTTTGCGAGGACGAGCCGGATGTGGGTCTGGTCGGCGGATTCTGCATTGATGCGGCCTACCGTGGCTGCGGCCTGAGTGGGCAGATTCTGGGGCAGGCGATCAGCGTGTACCGGATGCTTGGCAAGACGTATTTATGCGCGCATGTCGCGGCGGGAAACGCGCGTGCGCAGGGATTCTACCATAAATTTGCATTTGAGCAGCGCGGCACATATGAGGACGAAAACGGCCTGCATTACCGTATGTTCAAGCGGATTGGCATCGAATAAGTAACTTTGAAAGGGCGCTCTACGCTTCGTGGAGTGCCCTTCTTCTGCGTCTCGGTTGCGGCGCGGGCGCAAATCCGCTATACTGGAACCAGAGAAAGGCAGGTGGGAGAGATGGACGCAAGGAAAACCGGCGCGCTTATTGCAGAGCGGCGCAAAGCGCTTGGCCTGACGCAGAGGGAACTGGCAGAGCAGCTGCTGGTATCTGATAAAGCGGTCAGCAAGTGGGAGCGTCGGGTGAGTATGCCGGACACAGCGCTGCTGATTCCACTGGCGGAAACGCTGGGCGTCAGCGTGACAGAGCTGCTGCGGGGCGAACGCCTGGAATCGGATGCGCCGCTGGCGCAGCGGGAGGTGGAAATGCTGGTG
>USSI01000150.1 GCA_900557315.1 uncultured Butyricicoccus sp.
ACCGCATCACGCAGAACCCGCTGCTTGCGGGCGGCACGGGCAGCCGCTCGGAGGAAATGCGCCAGCCGGGCTTCCTGCCGGATGCGCTCGAGAGCGGCACGCCCAATGTGCCCGGTATTGCCGGCCTGACGGCGGGCATTGCGTTTGTGCGCGCGGTCGGCCCGGCGAACATCCTTGCCCATGAGCAGGCGCTGGTGCGCGAGTTTGCCCGCGCGCTCGAGGACGCGCGGCGCATCGAGTGCTTTTCCCATCCGGCGCAGACCGGCGTGCTGTCGCTGCGCGTGCGCGGCGCACCGGCCGAAACTGTGGCGGAAACGCTCGCCCGGCAGGGGGTTGCGGTGCGCGCAGGGCTGCACTGCGCGCCGCTGGCACACCGCACCGCGGGCACGGAGGAGACCGGCACCGTGCGGTTCTCGCTCTCCTTTTATTCGACTGCATACCAGCTTGAGCACGCCGCCTGCCTGCTGCTCGAAACCGTAAAAAATCTGTGAATACCTTCCTGAATGCGCTATACACCGCGGGGGATTTGTGGTAGTATAAGTAAGGAAAAATCCTGTCTCCCCATGGCGCGGAAGGCAAAATCAACAGGACAGGTGAATATATGGAAGCGTTTCAAAACTTTTTAAACCCGACTTTTCAGAATTTCGACCTGCTTGACTCGCTTAAACGCAGTTTCGCATCGCTCACCACCGCGGGGCCGATGGACGTCATTGATATTCTGATTGTCGCGTATATCATCTACCGCGTGATGAAACTGCTCAAGGATACGAGCGCGGCGCGCCTGGCCAAGGGCGTCCTTGTGCTGCTGCTTGTGATGCTGCTGACCAGCATCGCATCGCTGACAACCATCTCCTTCATTTTGCAGATGGCGGTAACCTATGCGCCGTTCGTGCTGGTGGTCATCTTCCAGCCCGAGCTGCGCCGCCTGCTTGAGCAGCTTGGCAAAGGCAACCTGAGCCGCCTGCTCGCGCCGGCCAATGACCCGGACGCGATTGAGGTGGCCATCAACGCGACGGTGAACGCGTGCGCGGATATGTCCAAGACCAGGACCGGCGTGCTGATCGTGTTCGAGCGCAGGGAACGCCTGGGCGAAATTATTTCGACCGGCACGGTAGTAGACGCCGACCCCTCGCCCGAACTGCTCAAAAATATCTTCTTCAAAAACAGCCCGCTGCACGACGGCGCGCTTATCATGCGCGACGGGCGTATCTATGCCGCGGGCTGTGTGCTGCCGCTCTCCGGCAGCCAGACCCTCTCGCGCGACCTTGGCACGCGGCACCGTGCAGCCGTCGGCATGAGCGAATCGGCGGACAGTGTGCTGGTTGTCGTATCCGAAGAGACCGGCGCGATCTCGGTCGCCATCGGCGGCATGCTCAAGCGGCATCTGTCGCCTGAGGTGCTTAAAAAAGTGCTCGAATCCGAATTGCTGGAAGCTGAAAAATCGGATAAACGCCGTATTTCATCCCTTCGCAACATTTGGAAGGGAGGCGCAGGCAAATGAAGCAGTTTATGAAAAAGCATGATGTATGGCTGCGCCTGCTGGCGCTTGCACTGGCGTTTTTCCTGTGGGTTGTTGTGCGCGATGTAGCGAATCCGACCCGCAGCACGGTGATCCGCGATGTGGCGGTAACCATCACCGGGGAGGATGTGCTGCAGAATAATTACAACCTGTCTGTAATCGAGTATACCTCGAACGTGGATGTGACCGTGCGCGGCCCGAATAATGAGATTACAAACTCTTCGCTCAGGCGCAGGCTGACCGCGACTGTGGATGTTTCGGGGATTACGGACGGCGCAGGTGAGTACACGCTTCCTGTGCGCATTTCCACCGGCTCGTCCGATATTGAGGCGAGCAGCGTGACCGCACGTGTCCTGGTGGACGAGGTGACGACCGCGCCGGTGCCTGTACGCATTGAGACAACCGGGACTCCGGCGTCGGATTACCGGGCGGGGACGCCTGAGCCGACCACGACCAAAGAGATCACGATCGAAGGGCCGGCGTCCGAGCTGGAAGAGGTGGCCTACGCTTATGGCACGGTTGATGTGAGCGGCCGCAACTCTACCTTTACCAGCGAATGCCAGATCAGCCTGTATAACGATGCGGGCGAGCCGATCACAGGCACGCATGTCACCACCCAGACGGATACGGTGACCGTGCGCGTGCCGATCTATCCGATAGAGAGCATCCCGCTGTCTGTCACGCTGACCGACGGCGATACGCTGACGACCGATCAGGTCAACGTCAGCATCAATCCGGAAAACATCAGCCTGCTGGGCGACCAGAACACGCTCGCAAGCATCGCCGAGATCAACCTCGGCACGATTGACCTTGATACCGTGCGCACCGGCGTACCGGTCGAGATGGAAATCCCGCTGCCGGACGGCGTTCGGCTGGACGAGGGCCAGCCTTCTACCGCACAGGTGACCATCACGGTCAAGGAGGAAGAAAACGTCTCAACACGCAGTGTGCAGGTGACCAATTTCGTGCCGACCGACACGGCACAGGACCAGACGCCGTATACGGTCAGCATCCTGACCGATTCGGTCGAAATCGAGCTGCGCGGCAGCGAAAGCGCGCTTGCGCAGGTGGATGTGGAAAGCCTGACGATTGGACTGACCTTTGATTCGGTATCCCTCGGTACAGGCACGCACAAGGTGCGCGGCGTGATCGCGGCGACCGGCCTGCCGTCCGGCGTAACGCTGGTCCAGCAGGATGTGGAGGTCGAAATCGAGATCACAGAGAGCGCGGCGGACAGCGGCACGGAGGAAGATACGGCGGATACCACGCCGCCTGAGGACGCCCAGCCGGACGAGGAACAGCCAGAGGAAGGCGGGGCGGAGGCATGAGCCTGATGGTCAGCAACATCCGTCTGCCGTTTGATGTGCCGGAGGAACAGGCGCTTGCCGAGGCGCGGCACCTGACCGGCCTGACGGCGGACGAAGTGCGGGCGGCGGTGTACCGCGTCAGCATCGACGCACGGCGCGGACGCATCTCCCGCGTATATTCGGTGCGGCTGGACGCGCCAATGGACGAAAAGGCATTTGCAGAACGCCTGCAAATGCCCTTCGTGCGTTATAAACCGGATGAAAAGCCCATCGCGCCGCGCGGTATGAGGCGGCTGGCGCACCGGCCGGTGGTTGTGGGGCTTGGCCCTGCGGGGCTGTTCGCGGCCTATACGCTGGCAAAGCATGGCTATGCGCCGCTGGTTTTGGAGCGCGGCGGCGATCTGGACGCGCGCGACAGCGCGGTCGAATCCTTCTGGAACGGCGGCGCGCTCGACCCGGACTGCAACATCCAGTTCGGCGAGGGCGGCGCGGGCGCGTATTCGGACGGCAAGCTGACCACCCGCATCGGCGACCCGCTGTGCGACGCGGTGCTGGAAACGCTCGCCGCGCACGGCGCGCCGGACGATATCGTCAAAAAGGCCAAGCCCCATGTGGGCACGGACATCCTGAAAAATGTGGTGCGTGAAATGCGGCGCGCGATCGAGAAAAGCGGCGGCGAGGTGCGCTTCGGCACTGCGCTGACCGGTGTTTTGATGCGAAACGGCGTGCTGTGCGCTGTCCGCACGGCGGACGGGGAAACCGCGTGCGAGCGCGCGGTGGTCGCAATCGGCCATTCGGCGCGGGATACCTTTGATGCCCTGTATCGGGACGGGGTATACTTTGAACCGAAGGCGTTTTCGGTCGGCGTGCGGATTGAGCACCTGCAAAGCGAAATCGACCGCGCGCTGTACGGCAAATATGCCGGGCATCCGCTGCTGCCGCCGGCGGAATACAACCTGTCCCGCCGGGACGGCGGACGCGCGTGCTATTCGTTCTGCATGTGCCCGGGCGGCATGGTCGTCGCGGCGCAGAGCGAGCAAGATACGGTCGTAACCAACGGCATGAGCTACCATGCGCGCGACGGCGCGAACGCCAACGCGGCGCTGGCCGTGTCGGTCGATCCCGCAGACTTCGAGGATGGCACGCCGTTCGGCGGCGTCGCGCTCCAGCGGCAGATCGAGCGCGCGGCCTGGCGGCAGACCGGTTCTTACCGCGCGCCCTGCCAGCGCGTGGGCGACTTCCTCGCCGGGCGGGCGAGCCGCGGCGCGGGGGTGGTCAAGTCCAGCTATCCGGTGGGCGTGGCGTATGGCGAGGCGGCGGCAAGCCTGCCCGCCTTTGTGCAGGACATGCTGCGGGACAGCCTGCCGCATTTCGGCAGGAAGATCCGCGGGTTTGACGCGCCGGATGCGCTGCTGACCGGGCCGGAGACGCGCACTTCCTCCCCGGTGCGCATGACGCGCGGGGAAGACCTGTTCGGTCTCGGATGCGCGGGCCTGATCCCGTGCGGCGAGGGCGCGGGCTATGCGGGCGGCATCATGTCCGCCGCAGTGGACGGCATCCGGGCGGCATACCGCATCATGGAGGAGTATGCGCCCATCTTGGAATAAGTGGAGAATGGAAAATGAAGAATGGAGAATGAAGGAGCGGCCGAAGGCCGCGCATTGAATTCGCGCGGCGCTGCAATTTTCCATTCTACATTCTCAATTTTCAATTATTTTTGGATTTGGAAAGGTGATTTTAAACCATGACCCAACAGGGAACGATTAAAAAGCTGCTGCCGGGCGGCATGGCGGA
>USSI01000151.1 GCA_900557315.1 uncultured Butyricicoccus sp.
CTCAGTCGGCAGAGCACCTGCCTTTTAAGCAGGGTGTCCGGGGTTCGAATCCCCGCTGGGTCACCACAACAAAACCGTCACTTTGTGGCGGTTTTGTTGTTATCTGTCCGCACCCTGCCCCGCCGCCCTGCATAGTCTGACGGCGGGGGTGAGAAACCTTGCATATGAATTTTGGCCGTCCGTCCGCTGTGGCGCGCATCGGCGGCAGGCCTGACGGGCCGTGCGGCGCCGTATCCTTTTACCCTTGCGGGCGAAATACCCTGGTCGTCGCGGATATCTATCGCCTGCCCGCAGACGATACCCTGTGCGCCTCGGGTATTTTTGCGCTGCACATCCACGAAGGGAACTCGTGCGGCGGGACGGATTTCTCGGACACCATGGGGCATTACAATCCGGCCGGCTGTCCCCACCCGTACCACGCGGGCGACCTGCCGCCTTTGTTCTCCTGCCGCGGCCATGCATTTCTGGCCGTGCTGACCGACCGCTTCCGCACGGCCGAGGTCATCGGCCGCACGGTCGTCATCCACAGCCACCGGGATGATTTTACGTCCCAGCCTGCGGGCGACGCCGGGACCAAAATCGCCTGCGGCGTAATCCGCCCGGCCTGAATAAAAAACCGCCCTCCCACGGGCGGTTTTGCTTTTTCCCGATCGCTTTACACCCCGGAGGGCGGCATGTTATACGGATACCAACAGAAGAAAACCACCTATCGCCGATACCACAGGGGGGAGCCGGATGAAACGAATCTGCGCCGTTTTCCTTGCCGCAGCAATGCTGCTTTGCTGTGCCGCGTGCGGGCCGGAACACGCTTCCGTGCAGGCGGAGGACGCGGCGGACGCCATGCGCGGCGGCTGGGCCTCTTATTTTGATAGCTTCGCCTCGTCGCCCGGACAGGCTCCGCAGGAAACCACCCACGCCTCACAACCGCAGGCAGTGCACGGGCGGCAGGCTGTATGTAAATTCTTTGCCACACCTGTAGAAAACGCGCGCATTTTGTGCTATAATCCTTTCATTCCCATCAGATGATAAGGAGTTCCCATGAGCCAGCCTTTATATCCCCGCCGGCCGCAGCGCCGTGCGAAAAAGAAAACCCGGCGCATCGCCCTGCTGATCCTGCTGCTGCTTGCCATCATCGCGGCGGCTGTAACCGGGGTGATGATATACCGCTCACAGCACAGCATCATTGACAACGCGCTGGGCCTGCGCAACATCGAACCGGACCAGAGCCTGATCCAGACAACCGGCAGTTTCTATGCCTATGAAAGCAACAAGGACAATGTGGCCGGTTTGGCCGGCATTGACGTTTCCACCTATCAGGGCACGGTGGACTGGCCGGCTGTCAAGGCCGCCGGGATCGACTATGTCATTGTCCGCGCCGCCTACCGCGGCTACGAGACCGGCAAGCTTGTGCCGGACGATCTGTTCGAGCAGAACATCCAGGGCGCCGCAGACGCCGGGCTGCATGTCGGCGTCTACCTGTTCTCCCAGGCGCTGAGCGAGGACGAAGCCCGGGAGGAAGCCGATTACCTGCTGGGCCTGATCGAGGGTATGCCGGTCGATTACCCGGTTGTCTACGATCAGGAGGAATACACTGCGGACGAGGCGCGCACGGATGGCCTGACCGGCGAGCAGGCAACTGCAAACGCGCTCGCATTCTGCAGCCGCGTATACGACGCGGGCTATATCCCCATGGTCTACACCAACAACGACTGGGCGCAGAACATGTACGACATGGAACAGCTTGACCACTATCCGGTCTGGTACGCGGATTACACCACCGCCCCCACGCTGCCGGGCGGGTTTGCGATGTGGCAGTACACGGACAGCGGCCAGGTGCCCGGCATCTCCGGCCCGGTTGACCTCAACCTGCTGTTCCTGCCCACTGCATAACCGGAAAGGAGCCTGCCGCATGGAACTGATTCACACGCCGCACCGCATTTACGCGGAAGACCCCGCCGGGAACTGCATCGCGGAAATCACCTTCCCCGCCGTGCGCCCGGGCGTCTGGAACATTGACCACACCTTTGTCGGCCCCTCCCTGCGCGGGCAGGGTGCGGCGGACCAGTTGGTCCGCGCCGTCCTTGCGCGCGCCGAAGCAGAGGGCGCCAAACTCACAGCAACCTGTTCCTATGCCGCGGCATGGTTTGCCCGGCACCCGGAACACCAGTCCATACTTGTAGAGCCGGAGGGCTGACCCTGCCCCGGCGCCGCTGCACACGGCCCGCACGCGGCCGTGTGTTTTGCTGTCCCGGATTTTTTGCAGAAAGGGCTTGACCTGGAGCGCACTCCAGGTGGTAAAGTGATGATAACACCAAACCGTCCGACCGGACAAAGGAGGCATCTGTCATGGCGATCACCGATTCCGCCAAGGCGTATTATGAAAAAATGTTTCCCGGCCAGCCCTGCCCGCTCGAGCAGACCGACCCGGAGTTTGCCGCGTTCTTCCGCAACTTCGCGTGCGACGAGGTGGTAAACCAGGGGGATCTGGACGGCCGCACCCGGTTCCTTGCCATCCTTGCCGCCCTGCTCGGCTGCCAGGGGCTGGACGCGTTCCGCGCCATGGTGCCCGCGGCGCTGCACTTCGGCGTCAGCCCGGTGGAAATCCGGGAAACCGTCTATCAGGCGACCGCGTATCTCGGCATTGGCCGGGTCTATCCCTTCCTGCTTGCGATGAACCAGGCGTTCGAGGCCGAGGGCATCGCCCTGCCGCTCCCCAGCCAGTCTACCACCACGCGGGAGACCCGTCTCGAGGCAGGCAACCAGACCCAGGTGGACATCTTCGGCGAGGGCATGCGCGGCTTCCAGGACAGCGGCCCGGAGGAGAGCCGCCACATCAACCGCTGGCTGGCGGACAACTGCTTCGGCGATTATTACACCCGCACCGGGCTGGACAACCGCCAGCGCGAAATGATTACCTTCTGCTTCCTTGCCGGGCAGGGCGGCTGTGAGCCGCAGCTGACCAGCCATGCGGCGGGCAACATGCGCGTGGGCAACAGCAAGGAATTCCTCATCCAGATCATTTCGCAGTGCCTGCCCTATCTGGGCTACCCGCGCAGCCTGAATGCACTGCGCTGCGTCAACGAGGCTGCTGCAAAATAAACCGCACGGAAACGGAGGCATAACCGATGACCATCGCTGAGGTAAGCAAAAAATACGATATCTCCGCCGACACCCTGCGCTATTATGAGCGCATCGGCCTGATCCCGCCCGTGCCGCGCACCAAAAGCGGCATCCGCGATTACGATGAGGTATCCTGCGGGTGGATTGAACTGATGAAGTGCATGCGCGCGGCGGGCGTGCAGATCGAAGCGCTGATTGAATACGTCGCGCTGTTCCAGCAGGGCGATGAAACCATTGACGCGCGCAAGGCCATCCTGATCGAGCAGCGCGAGCAGCTGATCGAACGCATGGCGGACATGCAGCGCTCGCTCGACCGGCTGAACGTCAAGATCGAGCGCTATGAACAGGGCCTGATGACAAAAGAGCACCAGCTCCGCGCCCAGCAGGCGCAGGCAAAATAACCCGTCGTCCTTTATCGCAGGGGGCATCCGGAAACCGGATGCCCCCTTGTGCGTTATGCATGCAGCACGCCCAGCTTATTGTCAGGTTCAACAGTTTATGTCTTTCATTTTTGACATATTGGACGGCATGGCCCATTTTATGTGTAACTTTGCCCAATACTTAATTACAATTTAACAATTTTTCTGTTTTATTCCAGTCACTTTTACAGTTGACGCATCATATTTCGTGTGGTATATTGATAGACACATACAGAAGTTCACAAAAATATATGCAAGATAAGACCGAAATCAGCCCATCTGTTGCCCTCCCCGGCAGCGATGCGGACTGCCTCTTCCCACGCCGCGCCATGCGGCTGCTTTTATGGCAGAACGCCGGCTCTCCGTCGGCATCGGCAATAAATTATCTGTAAAAAGGAGACTTGAACATGGATTTCCACCTGACCCGCGAACAGGAACTGATTCGCCAGATGATGCGTGATTTCACCGAAAACGAAGTCAAGCCCATCGCCGCGGAAACCGACAAAACCTCTACATATCCCCGCGAGAACATCGAAAAGCTGTTCGATCTGGGCGTTATGGGCATGATCGTGCCCGAGGAGTACGGCGGAGCCGGCGCGGACGACCTCTCCTCGGCGATCGCGATCGAGGAACTGTCCAAGCAGTGCGCTTCCACCGGCGACATCCTCGCGACCCACAACGGTCTGTGCTGCGGCCCGATCATCCAGCACGGCACCCCTGAGCAGAAGGAGAAGTACCTCCGCATGCTGACCGAGGGCCACAAGGTGGGCGCGTTCGCGTTGACCGAGCCTGACGCGGGTTCGGACGCTGCCAAGGGCACCTGCACCGCTGTCCTCGACGGTGACCACTATGTCCTCAACGGCTCCAAAATCTTCATCACCAACGGTTACGTGGCGGACGTTTTCGTGGTCTTCGCCATGACCGATAAGTCCAAGGGCACCCGCGGCATCTCCGCGTTCATCGTAGAGAGCTCCTTCCCGGGCTTCTCTGTCGGCAAGCACGAGGAAAAGCTCGGCCTGCACGGCTCGCCCACGGCGGAAATCGTGTTCACCGACTGCATCGTCC
>USSI01000152.1 GCA_900557315.1 uncultured Butyricicoccus sp.
CCCGACGCTGCTCGAGATCGGACGCGAGGAGGACCCGGACGATCCGATGGCCTGCATGCACGACTGCGCCAAGTGTGCAGGCTGCGGGCCAAGCGAGATATTGAAGCAGATACCGGTCGAAGAAGTCAAGTAAACCGCAAAATTGCTGAAAAAGCGCCCCGGAAAGGGCGCTTTTTTTCGTAACAGCGCGCATTGACATCGGAAAAAAGGCGTTCTATAATTGGTTTGAATACAAACTAATTATCTGGGGAGGGAATGCATTGCTGGAGGAGGAACTGCACTATCTGCTACTGCTCGCGTTTCACGGATCGAACCGCGAGGTGGTTGCGCGGGTGCGGAAAAACGGGTTGCTGCCCGGGCAGCCCAAGGTACTGGAATACCTGCATGAGCATGATGGCTGCACACAAAAACAGCTGGGGGAGGGCTGTGCGTTGGACAAGTCCACCGTGACCAGCCTGTTGGCGCGCATGGAGCAGCAGGGGCTGGTGTGCAAGCAGACTGCGGACGAGGACCGGCGGGTTTCGCTGGTGTGCCTGACCGATACCGGGCGGGAACAGGCGGCGCGGGTACGGCAGGGCTGTGCGGAAGTGGATGCGCTGGCATGGGGCGGCATCCCGCCGGAAACACGCGAGGCCTTTTTGCGCACCATGCGGGAGATTATATCAAATTTGCAGAATAAAGGTGAAAAAATTGGCGAATAAGAATAAATTGATGCGTTACATCTGTTTTCTGGTTGGCGTGCTGATTAACTCGTTCGGCATTGCACTGATTACCAAGGCGGCGCTGGGGACTTCGCCAATCTCGAGCGTGCCTTATGTGCTCAGCCTGCGCTTTGCGCCGACACTGGGCGAGCTGACCTTTGTGATGAACCTGTTTTTTATCGCGGCGCAGATTGTGCTGCTGCGGCGCAATTTCCAGCGGATCCAGCTGCTGCAGATCGTGGTCAACATCGTGTTCAGCTGGTTCATCGACGTGAGCATGAACCTGCTTGGCTGGTTCCATCCGCAGGGCCTGCCGGTGCAGCTGCTTGCGCTGGTGCTGGGCTGCGCGGTGCTCGGCTTCGGCATCAGTGTTGAGGTCGCGCCGGATGTGCTGCGTGTGCCGGGCGAAGGGGTGGTCGGCGCTCTTTCCGCGGTTACGAAAGTGCGGTTCGGTTCGGTCAAGGTGTGCTTTGATGTGCTGCTGGTCGCAATTTCGCTGACCCTGTCGCTCATCTTTTTCCACCGGCTCAACGGCCTTGGCTTCGGCACGATTGTTTCGGCGCTGATTGTAGGGCGGTTTGTCAACCTGTTCGGCAGCCGCATGCCGCTGATCGGCCGGATTGCACGGTTGGCTGCCGAACCGGCGGGACTCAAAATGCAGGCATGAGAAAAGCGCCCATAAGGGCGCTTTTTTATGTAACAGGTGGATGTGTTCAGCCCTGCTCCGGCGCGCTTCCTGCGTACAGGAACCGGCGCACACCGCGGCACAGCGTCCGCTGGGACAGACGCAGGAACAGGCCTACGCCGAAGGCGGCGATCAGTGTGCCTTCGCGGATGCCGTCCAGCCGGTGCAGCACGAGCCAGCACAGCAGCAGCGAAACCGCGACGACGCTCCAGTCGAACATGATTTTCGCACTCGAAAGCTGCCAGCCGCTTTTGATGGAAATCGCCTGCGCCACGCCCTCCGCGGGCATGGACATGATGTCTGCTTCTACGTAAAAGGAAATGCCGAAACCGATAAGCACCATGCTCAGCAGCAGGTACAGCAGCTGCAGCGCATAGTTCGTGGGGTCCGGCAGCAGCGCGCTCTCGAGCGAGTTGGTTACGCTGATGAACCAGCCGAAGCAGATGCCGATCGGGATCTGCAGGATGTTGCGCCCCGGGAAATCCCGGCGCAGGATCAGCGCCTGCAGGCCGACATAACAGGCGAAGATGATTGCCGTACAAAGGCCCATATCCGTTTGGAAAATAACGCTTGTGACATAGGGGATGGTGTCGATCGGCGACACGCCCAGCCCGGACAGCACAGAAAACGAAACCCCCGCCGCCATCAGGAACAGGCCGCCGAAATATACGATGAATCTTCTTGGTTTGCTCATACCTTTCCTCCCTGATCCGCCCTGTGAGGCGGATGTGTTTTCCGATCCTTTCCGATCTCTGATTTTTATTATACTATAGGCGGAGCGTTGCCGCAAGAGCGGGCTTGATGGAATGGGCGTAAACAGGCGGTGTTTGCAGGCGGCAGGCAGAGCGGCTGTGGTGCGGAAGGACAAGATCGGTTGTGCAGTATCTATAAGATAAAATGAAAAAATTGGAATTCACATCAATTTACAAAATTGAAAATTTAAGGCGAAATATATGAAAGAAGGGTATTTGCAGTATCCATTGTTTATGGCAGGAAAAGCTGTCCGCCGTGTGCGGACAGCTTTTTTGTCAGCAAAAGGCGAAAAAACCCTTAATATCATAGGAAATTTATCAAAAAATGCTGATGCAATTTACATGTACCTGATGTATAATAAACGTGTAATGAAAATGGGGGTGTTTTGCCCCTGCGGAATGGAAGGATTTTCTGCGATGAATCATGTTACTGCCGCCCTTGTTGGCGGCCTGTTTGACGAAGGCGGTTTTTCCGCGTATGCGCGTCCGGTGCTGTTCGGTACGGCGGGCGACGCGGTGCGGGACGCACTGCCTGATGGCGTGGACGCCTGCTATTTTGTGCAGGACGAAAAGGAGCCGGCAATCGCAGGCGCCGGGAGCCTGCCGCTGGACGGGGCAAACCGTTTTGCCGCATTAAAAAAACTGCCCGAGAGCGGCAATGTGCTGGTCATTGCCGCGCCGTTTGCGCTGATCGAGGAGGATGCGCTGACCCATCTGGTCGAGACGCATACCCTGACCGGCTACGGTGTGAGCGTGCTCGTGGCGGAGCAGCAGGGCTTTGACGCGGAGGGACAGCCCATCCCGCGCGATGCGCACTGCCTCGCGGCGATATTCACTTATGAGATGCTGCAAAAGGCGCTCGATACGGGCGCGGACACGCTGGACGCGTTGGTTACGGCGGCGGTCGCGGCGGGCGCGCAGAAGGGCGTCGCGGTCACCAATGAGATCGTCGAAATCCGCGACGGCGGTTCGGCATATATCGCGTTCCGCGCGATGGTCAACCGCGTCAACTTCGCGCTGATCGAAAAGGGCGTGCAGATTTTCGATCCCGCAAACACCTATATCGCCCCGGACGCGGACATTGCCCCGGGCGCAACCATCCTGCCGGGGTGCCATATCCGTCCGGGCTGCAAAGTCGGTGCGGGCGCGGTCATCGGCCCGAACTCGATTTTGGAAAAGGCGGAGATCGGTGCGGGCACCACGGTCAACAATTCGCAGGTATATGAGTCCACGGTGGGCGCGAATGTCACCGTCGGCCCGTTTGCCTATATCCGTCCGCAGTGCGTGGTCGGGGACGGCTGCCGCATCGGCGACTTTGTCGAGCTGAAGAAATCCACCATCGGCAACGGGACCAAGGTGTCCCATTTGACCTATATCGGCGACGCGACGGTCGGCGAGCGGGTCAACTTTGGCTGCGGTACGGTTGTGGTCAACTACGACGGCTATCATAAGTATCAGACCGTCATCGGCGACGACTGCTTTATCGGCTGCAACACCAACCTGGTGTCTCCGGTCAAACTGGGCGACCGCGCATTTACCGCCGCGGGTACGACGGTAACCAGGGATGTGCCGGCGGGCGCGCTGAGCGTTGCGCGTGCGCGGCAGACCAATATGGAGGGCTGGAACGACCGCCGCCGTGCTGCGCACGAGAAAGAAAAAAAGTAAGAAAGGCGCTGCCATGCTGCACTGCCTGTAAATAAAAAGAGAAAAAACGGACACACTTTACGATTATGACGGAGGCTAACCAATGATTTCTCACGGAAAAAATATCAAAATTTTCTCCGGCAACTCCCACCCCGCGCTCGCGATGCAGATCGCGTCTGCGCTCGGCCTGCCGATCGGCAAGGCTGCCATCTCCACCTTCGCTGACGGCGAAATCTCGGTTTCCATGTCGGAGTCCGTGCGCGGTTCGGATGTTTTTCTGGTACAGTCCACCTGCGGCCCGGTCAACAACAACCTGATGGAGCTGCTGATTATGATTGATTCCTGCAAGCGCGCATCTGCAGGCCGCATCACTGCGGTTATGCCGTACTTCGGCTACGCGCGGCAGGACCGCAAGAGCAAGGCGCGCGACCCGATTTCTGCGAAACTCGTAGCGGATCTGATTACTGCGGCGGGCGCGGACCGTGTGCTGACGATGGACCTGCATGCAGCGCAGATCCAGGGCTTTTTCAACATCCCTGTGGACAACATGCTCGGTTCGTCCGTCCTCATCCCGTATATTGCGGGCAAGTTCGGCGTCAGCACGGAAGACACGGTGATCGTTTCGCCCGACCTGGGTTCGGTTACCCGTGCGCGCAAGTTCACGGAAAAGCTGGACATGCCGCTTGCGATCATTGACAAGCGCCGTCCCCGCCCCAATGTGTCCGAGGTTATGAACATCATCGGCGATGTGCGCGGCAAACGGGCGATCATCATCGACGATATGATTGATACCGCTGGGACTCTCTGCAACGGCGCCCA
>USSI01000153.1 GCA_900557315.1 uncultured Butyricicoccus sp.
AAAAAATCAGCCAGAATTGTGGGTGAGGTACTCGGTAAGTACCATCCGCACGGAGATTCTTCCGTATATTTAGCAATGGTACGTATGGCACAAGAATGGGCTATGCGTTATCCGTTAGTAGATGGCCAGGGTAACTTTGGTTCTGTGGATGGTGACAGTCCCGCAGCTATGCGTTATACAGAGGCCCGATTGAACAAGCTCGGCGAAGCTATGATGGAGGATCTTTATAAAGAAACCGTTGACTTCGAACCGAACTTCGACAATACGTTGGTGGAACCAACTGTAATGCCTACACGTATCCCTAATCTTCTGGTAAATGGCGCTTCCGGTATTGCTGTAGGTATGGCTACGAATATGCCACCTCACAACCTGTCCGAGGTTATCGATGCTTGTGATGCATATCTTGATAATCCCGAGATTACCGTAGAAGAGTTGATGAACTATGTCAAAGCACCTGACTTTCCGACAGGAGGGTATATATATGGTGTAACTGGTGTACGTGAAGCCTATTTAACGGGACGTGGTCGTGTAGTAATGCGTGCAAAAGCCGAAATTGAAACGGGACAAACACATGACAAGATCGTAGTTACTGAAATACCATACAATGTAAACAAGGCTGAATTAATTAAGTATATTGCTGATCTTGTAAATGATAAGAAGATAGAAGGCATTTCCAATGCAAATGACGAGTCCGACCGTGATGGTATGCGTATCGTTATCGATATAAAACGCGATGCAAATGCCAGCGTTGTTCTTAACAAGCTCTATAAGATGACGGCTTTGCAGACGTCTTTTGGTGTCAACAATGTGGCATTGGTACATGGGCGCCCTAAAACACTGAATTTAAGAGACTTGATTAAGTACTTCGTAGAACACAGACGTGATGTAGTTATACGTCGTACTCAGTATGATCTGCGCAAAGCTAAAGAACGTGCTCACATTCTTGAAGGTTTGATTATAGCTTCTGATAATATTGATGAAGTTATCCGCATTATCCGTGCGGCAAAAACTCCGAACGATGCTATTGCCGGATTAATCAACCGCTTTGAACTGACAGAAATACAGGCACGTGCAATCGTAGAAATGCGTCTGCGTCAATTGACCGGACTAATGCAGGATCAGTTACATGCCGAATATGAAGAAGTAATGAATCTCATTGCTTATTTGGAAAGTATTCTTGCAGACGATGAGGTATGCCGTAAAGTTGTAAAAGATGAATTAATCGAAGTAAAAGCTAAATATGCTGACGAACGCCGGTCGGAAATTGTTTATTCATCTGAAGAGTTCAACCCTGAAGACTTCTATGCCGATGATGAAATGATTATCACCATCTCACATATGGGATACATAAAACGTACACCACTTACTGAATTCCGTGCACAAAATCGCGGTGGGGTAGGTTCGAAGGGTACAGAAACACGTGATGAAGACTTCATTGAACATATCTATCCGGCTACAATGCATAACACTATGATGTTCTTTACACAAAAAGGTAAATGTTACTGGTTGAAAGTATACGAAATTCCTGAAGGAACAAAAAACTCTAAGGGACGTGCTATTCAGAACCTACTGAACATAGACTCTGATGACGCCGTAAATGCATATTTACGTGTAAAGAGCCTTGATGATCGAGAATATATCAACAGTCATTATGTATTGTTCTGTACAAAGAACGGTGTAATTAAGAAAACGTTGCTTGAACAATATTCTCGTCCACGTCAGAATGGTGTAAATGCGATCACGATCCGTGAAGACGACCGCGTTATCGAAGTTCGTATGACAAATGGTAATAATGAAATTATTATCGCAAACCGCAACGGACGTGCAATTCGCTTCCACGAAGCAGCAGTTCGCGTTATGGGACGTACGGCAACAGGTGTACGTGGTATTACACTCGACAACGACGGACAGGACGAAGTAGTAGGTATGATTTGCATAAAAAATCTTGAAACAGAATCTGTTATGGTAGTTTCTGAGCAGGGATACGGCAAACGGCGGCAGGCCGAGTGCGGACAGCCCGGCGGCAAGCGGTGCGGCCAGGCCGAGCAGGTGCTCGCCCAGCCATGCGCTGGGCGCGTTTGCGCCGGACAGGGTGATGTAGAACACTGCGGCGAGCAGGAGCAGCATAAGCGGCACGCCCCAGCGGCGGCTGAGCAGAATGCGGTCGATCTGACGGTCGCGGGCACAGGCCGCCTCGGGCACCTGCACACAGGTCAGTGAAATTTCCTCTGCGCGCAGGGCGGCTGCGGCAGTAATCATGTCGTCCATCTGTTCTGTGGTCATGCCGGATGGCGGCTCGTGGACGAGCGCGTCCAACGCTTCCGCACGGGGCAGGCCGCTGCGCTGTACGGCGTTTTCAATGATGTCCGGGTAGCGTATTGCAGCGGCAGATGGCGGGCGATCCTGTGCCAGTACGCGGCACACTGCCTGCGTCAGTTCTGGCAGGCCGCGGCCGCGCCGCGCGGCGCATGGCACGACCGGGATGCCCAGTTCCCGTTCGAGTGCGGCTGTATCAATGCGGATGCGCTTTTTGCGTGCCTCATCCATCAGGTTAAGGCAAAGCACTGCGCGGGGGGTGATTTCAAGCACCTGCAGCGTCAGAATCAGGTTGCGTTCCAGACAGGTTGCGTCAGCGACCAGGATGACCGCATCCGCCTCGCCTGCGGCAAGAAAGCCGCGTGCGGCGCGCTCTTCCTCGGAGCGGGCGCGCAGCGAATAAGTACCCGGCAGGTCAACCAGCGTCAGCTGTTTTCCGCTGCATCGCATGGTGCCGTAAGCGTTTGAGACGGTCTTGCCGCTCCAGTTGCCGGTATGCTGGCGGCTGCCCGTGAGCGCGTTGAACACCGTCGATTTGCCGACGTTGGGATTGCCCGCCAGCGCGACCACCGGCATACAGCCTTCCGTCTTCAAGGCATCACCCCAACTTCGATCTGCGAGGCGTCTGCCTCCCGCAATGCAATCACCGCGCCGCGGATCAGGTAAGCGGTCGGGTCGCCCGCGGCGGCGCGCTGGATGCAGGTCACCTGCGTTCCAGCCACCAGCCCAAGGTCCTGCAGCCGGCGGCGGATACCGCCGGAAAGCCGCAGGGCGTGCACGCGCGCGCCTTTGCCTTCGGGCAGGCCGGACAGCGGGAAAATGGTTTCATGCTTCATGGTCTCAGTCCTTACTGACAGGTCAGATATGGCCGTGCTCCTGTTAGGAGGGCGGCTGATTCATGCTATGCAGGACGGAGGAAGGGGGTGCGGCGTTCACTTGGAGTGCATATAGCGGATATATTCCATGCCCCGGTGTGGATGTTCTCGAGGACAGGGGCAAATTTCTCCTTTAACAAACAGAAAGAAGCACCGAAAACACGGTTTTCGGTGCTTCTTTCTGCAATCGGCGCGCCCATTCGCAGGGTGGCGTGCCGTTCTTTGTTTCCGCCTGTACGGCTGGAATGATTTTTTATTCTGCCGAGGACAGCATCAGCTTGATGCGGTTCTCCTGATTGATCTTGGATGCGCCGGGGTCGTAGTCAACCGCAACAATGTTCGCCTGCGGGTAGACCTCGCGAATCTTGCGGATCATGCCCTTGCCTGCGATATGGTTGGGCAGGCAGCCGAACGGCTGGGTGCACACGATGTTGTTGACGCCCTCGCTGATGAGCTCGACCATCTCGGCCGGCAGCAGCCAGCCCTCGCCCATCTTGACACCCTGGCCGATGATGCCCTGCGCGTTCTTACGCACCTCATCAAACGGCATGGGCGGGCGGAAGTTGCCGTCCTTTTTCATCAGCTTGATGATATCCGCCTGCTTGCCCAGCATGAACTGGTAGACGAATTTGTAAACCGCTGCGCGCGAGGCGGAACGGCCGTACAGCTCATGGTCGATGACCGAGTTGTAAATCGAATACAGGCAGAAATCCATCAGGCCGGGCAGCACAGGCTCGCAGCCCTCGCCCAGCAGGAACTCCTCCAGCCGGTTGTTGCCGAGCGGGGAGAACTTGACGTAGATCTCGCCTACGATGCCAACCAGCTTTTTCTTTTTCGACTTGTCCAGCTTTACCTTGCCGAATGCGGTCAGCACATAGCGATACAGGTGCTTGACCTCGCGGTACTGCACCATGCGGTCGCCCGTGAAGCGGGCGGTGACCGCGTTCATGCAAATCTCAATGGCCTTGTCGGTCGAGCCGGGCACAACCTCGTACGGGCGGCACTGGTTGGCCACCATCATAATCAGGTCGCCGATCAGCAGCGCATAGGCCACCTGGATCAGCATGGTCTTGGTCAGCTTGAAGCCGGGATTCGCGTCGGTCTCCAGACCCGAGAAATTGAGCGAGATGACCGGGATAAACCCGTAGCCGTTCTTGACCAGCGCCTTGCGCATCAAATGGATGTAGTTGGACGCGCGGCAGCCGCCGCCGGTCTGCGGCAGGATGAGCGCGATCTTGTGGATATCGTACTTGCCGGACTCGATCGCGTCCATCAGCTGGCCGATGACCAGCAGCGCGGGGTAGCAGGTGTCGTTGTGCACGTTGCGCAGGCCCTGCTCCGCGAT
>USSI01000154.1 GCA_900557315.1 uncultured Butyricicoccus sp.
GGCGGGCGAGCGTGTGCGCGCCGCGGCAAAAGCCTGTGCGTACGACTGGCCGGTCTCGCGCATCACGGTCAACCTCGCCCCGGCGGATACCAGAAAAGCAGGGACGGCCTATGACCTTCCCATCCTGCTCGCCATTCTTTCCGCCGCGGGCGAAATCGAGCCGCTCCCGCAGGATGCGGTGTTCTTCGGCGAGCTTTCGCTCACCGGCGAACTGCGCCCGGTATGCGGCGCGCTTTCCATGGCGCTTGCGGCGCGCGACGCAGGGTTCCGCGCGGCCTATGTCCCTGCGCAGAACGCGGCCGAGGCATCCTATGCCTCCGGTATCACTATCCTTCCGGTCCCCGATTTAAGCAGCTTGTTCGCCCATCTGAACGGACGCGCGGCGCTGCCGCCCTGTCCCCCGCCGCCCGAACCTGTGCCGCAGGACGATGCGCTGGACTTTGCACACGTCATGGGCCAGCACGCGGTCAAGCGTGCGCTTGAGATCGCCGCCGCAGGCGGGCATAATATCCTGCTCTCCGGGCCGCCCGGCTCGGGCAAGAGCATGATGGCAAAGCGTTTCCCCTCCATCCTGCCGCCGCTGTCAGACAGCGAACGGCTCGAGGTCATCCGGGTCTGGTCCGCGGTCGGCCGCGGGCAGGAGGCGGTCGGACGGGCCGAGCGCCCGTTCCGCGCGCCGCACCACAACTCATCCGCCAATGCCATTGCCGGCGGTTCCGGCACTGCCGGGCGGCTGCCCGTGCCGGGCGAAATCACGCTTGCGCACCGCGGCGTGCTGTTTCTGGACGAGCTGCCCGAGTTCCGCCGCGATGTACTCGAAACCCTGCGCCAGCCTCTCGAGGACGGCAGGGTTACGATTTCCCGTGTGGCGGGACAGGTTACGTATCCCGCGCATTTCCAGCTCATCGCCGCGATGAACCCCTGCCGCTGCGGCTGGTACGGCACCGATCGCTGCACCTGCTCCGAAGCCTCGGTGCAGCAGTATCTCAAGCGTCTCTCCGGCCCGCTGCTCGACCGCATCGACCTGCAGGTCGCGGTACAGCCGGTGGAATACGCCGCGCTTGCCGCCCGCGGACAAGCTGCGGAGGAATCCTCTGCGGACATCCGCGCCCGCGTGCTGGCCGCCCGTGCAGTGCAGTATGCGCGGCAGGGCGAGGACATCTGCAACGCCAATCTGCCGCCCGCACAACTGGCGTCGTTCTGCCCGCTGACCGAAGACGCATCAGAGCTGTTTGCCGCGGCTTTCGCGCGGCTTGGGCTGACCGCCCGTGCGCACGACCGCGTGCTCCGGGTGGCGCGCACCATCGCAGACCTTGCAGCAAGCCCGGATATCCAGGCCGGGCACCTTGCGGAAGCGCTGCAGTACCGCGCGCTTGACCGCGCCGCCGGCTGATTTCCACAGGCAGTGGATTTTTGTGGAAAACTATGTGGATATTGTGAATAAGTTGGGATTTTACACAATTTCTACACAATTCGACAATATACTATTCACCGAAATGACATGATTTCGTTTGCAACAAACAAGGAGGTCTTTCCCCATGCCCCATCCCTTTGTCCGACGCGCCGGAACCCTTGCCCTGCTGGGCGCCATGCTGATGCCGCAGGCCGGTGCACTGTCGGACGTCTCCGCCTGGGCGCAGGAAGGCGTCGCCGCCGCGCAGGATGCCGGCCTGATGCCCAGTGCGCTCGAAGCCCGCAGCGCGAAGGGCGAAATCACCCGCGCCGAATTCTGCGGCATTGCGGTCAACGCCTACAAGGCGGTCAGCGGAAAAGCTGTATTCGCCTCGGGCAAGCGTCCGTTCCGCGACTGCGACGACCCGTATGTCGTCGCCGCCTACGAGCTTGGCCTGGTCAGCGGCCGCGGCAGCGGCGTGTTTGACCCGGACGCCAGCATCGAGCGCCAGGACCTCTGCGTCATGCTGTACAACATCCTGGATGCAGCCGGGATCGACGCCCCGGCCATTGCGGGCGACGCCTGTGTCGAGGACTATCCCGACGTACCCGACATCAAGGACTACGCGGTGGACGCCATGGTCACCACGGTTGTCAACGGCATTTCCGCGCCGGACACGAACCCCGTCCTTGCGCCGGACGGCACAGCCACGCGCGAGCAGGCGCTGATTATGGCCAACCGCTTCTGTGACGCCTTCGCCGAGGAGGGTTGGGACGAAAACAACAGCAGTAGCTCCGATCAATTACCGGAAGCAGATGATTCCAATGAGACCTATGATCCCTGGAGTGATCCCGACATGACCCTGCCGCAGACCGAACAGGAAAAAATGGATCTGGTTTACGGCGTGGGCGGCGAAAAATACCAGACCGCCGAGGAGGCCGAGGCCAATATGGTAGAGATCGCGGTCCCGGTCTGGCGCCTGCAGTCGGACGGCAGCAAGACCACTGGCACCGCTTACTTACAGGTGAACCGCAACCTTGCGCCGATCTATGAAGCGATTTTCGAGGAAATTTACAATGGCGACGAGCAGTTCCCGATCAAGGACGTGGGCTGCTACTCGTGGCGCACGGGCGAGCATTCGCAGGGCACGGCGGTCGATATCAACTGGGATGAAAACATGGAGGCGACCATCAACGCGGACGGCTCGCTCACCCCGACGACCGGCTCGCACTGGTCGCCCGGCGAGGACCCGTACTCCATCCCCGAGGGCGGCGACGTGTATAACGCTTTCACCAAATACGGCTTTACCTGGGGCGGCAACGCCTGGTCAAGCAAACGCGACTATATGCATTTCAGCTACTTCGGCAGATAAAAAAGCAATACCCCGTGGAGTTTTCTCCCACGGGGTATTTTCATGCAGCTTATCATTCCGGCAGCAGGCTGCGCCGTTTTTTCCAATAGTATACCACACCCACAATGTCTGCCAGTGCCCAACCGATCGGTACGGATACCCAGACACCGGTCACACCGAGCGCCGGGACGGCCGACAGCAGGTGCGCCAGAAGGACGCGCGTGCCCAGCGAAGCCGCCGTGAGCACCACCGACATCCCCGGGCGGCTGACCGCACGGTAAAACCCATACAGCAAAAACAGCAGCCCGATGCCGAAATAGCAGGCGCCCTCGATGCGCAGGTACCCCACGCCCACAGCGATGATTTCCATTTCCTCCGGCGGGATGAACAGCCCCATCAGCGGCCGCGCGAACACGCACACCAGGATACTGACGGCCGCACAGAACCCAAACGCGCAGGTTGCCGCGCTTTTGATGCCGCGTCGGATACGGTCCGCCCTGCCCGCGCCGTAGTTCTGCGCGATGAAGGTCGAAAACGCGTTGCCGAAGTCCTGCACCGGCATGTAGGCAAAGGAGTCGATCTTGACCGCGGCGGCAAACGCCGCCATCACGGCCGCGCCGAAGCTGTTTACCAGCCCCTGCACCATCAGGATTCCGAGGTTCATCACCGACTGCTGCACGCAGGTCAAACAGGAAAACCCTGCGATCTCGCGCACGATCGAGCCGTCCCACTTCATATGCCGCCGCGCAATGCGCAGCTCTGGGAAGCGGAGCAGGTAATACAGCAGGATGCCGATGCCGGACACATACTGCGCGATCACAGTCGCTACCGCCGCGCCTGCCACGCCCCAGCGGCATACCAGCACGAATACAAGATCAAGCACAATGTTGAGCACCGCAGATACACCGAGGAACACCAGCGGCACCACCGAGTTGCCGACCGCCCGCAGCAGGTTGGCAAAATAGTTATAGAGGAAGGTGGCCAAAATGCCGAAGAAGATGTAAAACAGGTATTCCCGCATGAGCGGCACAACGGTTTCCGGCACTTGCAGGGCGCGGATGATCCAGTCCAGCCCCGCAAAGGAGAACGCGTTCAGCGCCAGCGCTGCCAGCCCGATCAGCACAAAAGCAAGGAAAAAGCTGTTTTTCAGCCGTTCGGTATCCCGCCGCCCAAACTGGATCGAAAAAAACGCACTGCTGCCCATGCAAAGCCCGAGCAGGATCGAGGTCAGGAAGGTCATCAGCGTATAGGCGGAGCCTACCGCCGCCAGCGCGTCCGCGCCGAGGAACCGCCCCACGACCAGCGTATCCGCCACGTTGTACAGCTGCTGCAGCAGATTGCCCGCCATCAGCGGCAGGGCAAAACGCAGCAGCCTGCCGGTAATGCCGCCCTCTGTCAAATCAAGGGACAAGTGCCCCCCTCCTTCCGTATGCACTGCTTATAATCCTATCAGAAAGCAGCGCAGACGTCAATCTCCGCCCTGGTCAACCGTTGGTTGAAAAAAGCAACCGTCAGTTAAACTTTGCCTCCATTGTGCGGCAGCGTCACGCATGATATGATAAAAGCGCAAAAGGCCCTTTGCATATCTTACCTATTATAAAAGGATGATCGTTATGCAGCTTCAAATTGGGAACATCATTGCCCGCGCGCGCCGCGCCAAAGAGCTGACGCAGGAAAACCTTGCGGATATGCTCGGCGTCAGCGCCGCCGCGGTCAGCAAATGGGAAACCGGGGGTTCACTTAGATAAAGATACCACATCAATCCCACGCTGACTTTTGCTCA
>USSI01000155.1 GCA_900557315.1 uncultured Butyricicoccus sp.
GGCTCCCCTGCTAAGGGAGTAGGTCGGGAAACCGGCGCGAGAGTTCAAATCTCTCCGTCTCCGCCAAAATTTCGCACTTTTCTGATAAGGAAAAGTGCGATTTTTCTTTTTCGGCGAAGAATGTCACCGCCCCGGGGCGGTGCGCAGCAGGCCGGCAGGCTGCGGGTTGAAACAGGCATAATCCCGTGACTGCCGCTTGTCCGTCCCGCAGGGGCGGAAGGCTCTGCCGGGCTCTCTTGACAAGGGTTCCCCCCTGATGGTATATTGAGTTCACTGCATAATATTTACCGCATTTTGGCTGCCTGATAATCGGTATTCGCACCAAATTTGTGACAATCGGATCAGGCGGGCTGTATGAGCCGCTTCGCTGAGCGGCTGATTTTATGGCAGAACCAGTATGGAAAAATGAACAGTTAGGAAAGAGGTAATGCAATGCGCGGCGGAAACCTGCTGATTGATTTTCACGTCCATCTTTCCCGGTATGAGGTCTGGTCCGACAGTGCGCGGGAATGGATGGCTTCGTTTTATCCCTCTGACGAGGTGTATCAGAAGGTGTGTGACACCTATGCCGACCCCGGCCGATTCTGCGGGCTGCTGGAGGAAAAGGGCGTGGATTATGCCGTGATCTTGGCAGAGCATACGCCGAAGGTTACCGGGATCGCCAGCAACGAGGCGGTCGCGGCATTCTGCAAAGGGCGCGACCGCCTGCTCCCGTTCTGTACGCTTGACCCGCTGCACGATACGGACATGCCGGGACAGCTCCGCCGGTTCGTGGAGCAGGGCTTTCGGGGGCTGAAGCTGTATCCCACCTATAACTTTTTCTATCCCAACGACCCCGCCATGTACCCGCTTTACGAGACCGCGCAGGAGCTGGGGATTCCGGTCATGTTCCATACGGGGATATCTGTCTTCAAAAACTCGCGCCTCAAATTCGGCAACCCGATTTTTTACGACGATATTGCAGTCGATTTTCCAGAGCTGACCATCATTTTGTGCCACGGCGGCAGGAACTGTTGGTATGATGAGGCGGTGGCTGTGACACGCCTGCATTCCAACGTGTACATTGATGTGACCGGACTGCCGCCGCAGAAACTGCTGCAATACTTCCCCGATATGGGCCGGCTGGCGCATAAATTCCTGTTCGGCACCGATTGGCCCAGCGTGGATATGGCCAAAAATGCAGACAAACTGGCGCAGCTGCCGATCTCTGCGGAGGCGGTGCGCGCGATATTAGGCGAAAATGCAAAAAAGATACTTCATCTGTGAACCGGCCCAACTGCGCCGCACACAATGAGCGAGAGAAATCATCAAATTGCGGTAAAGCGGAAAGAAAGCAGACGTGCCACAAATGCTATATTTTGGGACAGTATGCCGGAATTGTCCGTTTTCAACAGGGCCGCACCGCAGTATGCTATTGACAGGGGAAAACGGCTTTGCTGTGGAAGGAGCGGAGGAGTATGAGTTGGGAAGGTATGTCCGGTTACCAGCGCGTACTGGTGGAAACAGTGATCGACAGCAGTTTGCGCAGCCTTACGGACGATCCCAAACGCAGCCTGCGAAAGCTGGTCGATCTGGGCGAAAGCTGTGCGGCCGGGCGGCTGCAAAAGCGGTTTCTGCGGATGGCGCAGGATATGCTGGAAAAAGAGGACAGCCCTTATTATGATATGGTATGCAGCGCGGTAGAGACGGTGGATCACAGCAAGCTGAAAACCTTCGGCATGAATTTTGGCTGGAACTGCCTGACCGTCGGTGCAAAGCAAATCCGTGCATATGAACAGGAGCATCGGCACAATGTGCCGTGGGAACTGACGCTGCACATTGGGAGCCGGAACAGCGATTTGAAGGCCTGTGATTATAGGGAACTGATCTGTCAGGCTAAGGCACTGGGAATCTACAGTTATTTTCTGTTCCCGGAGGAAGAAGGGGAAGCGCTCGATACGGCGCTTTCGCTGGTGAACGCGGAAAAGGACTGCGATTTTATGCTGTTCCTGCCCAGGGGGACGGCAGCAGCCCAATATGCAGACCGCCTCAGGCAGCCGGATAATCTGATGATTGCCGTGGACAGCAGCGGCGCCGGCTGGACGGAGTCCGCCCTGTGCCTGCGGGAAAATGGCTGCCTTTATGCGATTTACCGGCAATACGCCAGCGGAAAGGATGTGGAGGACATTGTTTCCGGCCAGTGGGCGCAGCGCATCCTCCCCTATGCAGGGATCGTGGCGCTGTGCGTGGCTGGGGCGGACTGCTCTATGGGCAGAAGCAAAAAGGTCTACCGCTACGCCCTGGATTCCCGCTTGCAGCAGCGGTACCCCATGCTGATAATCGACCTGTATCTGGACAGCCTTGCAACGGATATCTGCATTTCGGACGGCGGCTGCTTTGTCGGCATCCTGCCGGACGGCGGGATCACCGAATACTGTGATGGACATGAGCGGGGGACGCGGGATTCCGTACGCGCCGCGCCGCTGGCAGAACTGCTTCGCCGCTTTGCAAAATAGGGGAAAGCTGAGACGACAGCTTTGCCAATGGTTCCAGCGATGGCCGCCGTGCAGCGCCAGCTTTTGAAAACGGATGCAGCGCGGTGTGAAAAAACGGAAGGGGCAATAAAAAACCCGCCGGGCGCGCGGCCGCAATTACTGCGGTACGCTGTCCTTGGCGGGCTTTTTCGGCTGCAATCTGTCTTTTTCCGTGCCCTCAAGGTTCTCAAGGGTTTGGGAGATGAACTGGAGCCGGCGGACAAACTGCTCCGGCGGCGTTTTGGCGCCCTCGCTCAGCCAGCGGAAAATGGCAATGAAAATGGCGTCACTGATAAAGGAAATAAAAAATGCATAATTTTCGTTCTGCTGTGCCTCAAGCGGGATATTTGGACGCAGAAACGGCTCAGCTGTGCGGAACAGGTACTCGGAAAAATACCGGCGGAAGGAGTTCTGCCCGGTCAGATGGAACAGCTTTGTGTAAAAGGCGCGTTCACGGTAAAAGTATTCGCACAGTGCACGTACGAACGACCAGCGGTCGGTCACTTTGGCGGCAGACACTGCGGCAATAAACTCGGTGTCAAAAATCCACTCTACCAGATCGTATTTATCTTTGAAATGATAATAAAAGCTCTTGCGGTTGAGCTCGCAGGCCTCGCAGATTTTCCCCACGCTGATTTTCTCAAAGGGCTGTGTCTGCATCAGCTTTTCCAGCGCGGTTGCCAGCGCCTTTTTGGTGATATTGGAATCCGACAAACCGTACCGCCCCATTCCGTTCCATGTTATGGAGCATTATAGCACAGCGGGGAAAAGGAAGCAATATGATGCCGGACAAATTCGAAAAACTGTCCTGAAAGTACGCAGTTTGCCGGGAATGAGGGGAAATAGGCAGTAAAGCGCTGACAGATAAAAATGCCCTGCGGAAAGCATTTTTCGCTTTCCGCAGGGCGTTTCCCGTCCTGGGGATGGCAGGCTGGCAATGCCGCCGCGGCAGCTGGTTACGCGCCGAAATAAGCCTGGATTTCCTCCATCCGGCCGGCCTGCGCCACGTGGAAGGGGCAGCGGCGGTCACAGTGGCCGCAGCCGATACAATCCCCGGCCTTTTTCTCCAGCTTATCGTAGTGGCCGCGCGCCAGTTCGTCCCCGGCCCGCGCCAGATCGTAATACTTGTTGATGATGCCGACATCCAGCCCCGCCGGACAGGGCTGGCAGTGGTTGCAGTATACACAGATGCCGGAGGCGTCCTGCGGGGCAAACGTGCCGAGGATGGAATAATCCCGCTCCTCCGGGGAGGCGTGCAGGAAGCCCAGGATGCGCTGCAGGTCTGCGCGGTTCCGCACACCGGGCAGCACGGTGAGCACACCCGGCTTATCCAGCGCGTACTGGATGCACTGGTATTCGGTCAGCGCCTGTCCAAAGGGCGAGGTGCGCGCATCCAGCAGCTGGCCGCCGCTGAACGCCTTCATCACCGAGATGCCCACGCCCTCCGCTTCGCACCGGCGGTAAAGGGCCATGCGTTCATCCGCCGCGCCGATGGCGAATTCGCCGTGGTGGTAGTCATAGCCCGGGTTGATGCTGAACATCAGCAGGTCCAGCACGCCCATATCCAGCACCTGGTTTGCCACGCGCGGCGTATGGGAGGAAAGGCCGATATGCCGGACAACCCCCGCCTGCTGCAGCTGGCGGATATAGTCCAGCACACCGCTGTCGATGATTTGGTGCAGGTCGGATTCCTCGTCGATGCAGTGCAGGAAACCGAAGTCGATGTAGTCGGTCCGGAGTGCGGAGAGCTGCCAGTCGATCGAGCGCTTGATGGCGTCCAGATCGGTCGTCCAGCCGTATTTTCCGCTGTGGTAGTCCGCGCCGAAGTGAATCTGGAAATATACCTTGTCCCGCGCGCCTGCCATCGCCCGGCCGTACGCGGGAAACGGCGCGGCGTCCGCCGACGCCATATCGAAAAAGTTGACGCCGTTTTCCAGCGCCAGCGTTACGGTTGCCTCGATCTCCCTGCCTTCAGCCATGCCGATCGAGTTGGTGCCCAGGCCCAATATAC
>USSI01000156.1 GCA_900557315.1 uncultured Butyricicoccus sp.
GGGTGGTGCGGTTGCCCTCTGCGTTGGGGATGACGACGGCTTCGCCGCCCTCCATAACCGATACACACGAATTGGTTGTACCGAGGTCAATACCAATGATTTTGCCCATGATTGATTGCACTCCTTTATATGATTCAGATACTTTATTGCCATATTATCCGCGCGGTCAAGCGCGTATCTATCAGGAAAATCTCAAGTATTGAAATTTTCCATAAAAACCGGGAGCGTCTCTCGGTTTTTATTCCTCGCTTTCAGTTTGCGACCTTGACCATCGCGTGCCGGATGACCTTGTCGCCGATCTGGAAGCCCTGCTGGAACACCTCGGCGATCACATTCTCGCCCAGTTCCTCGTCCTCCACGTGCATCACCGCATTGTGGAAGTTGGGGTCAAACGTCGTTCCGGCAGCCGCCTCGATCACCGTAACGTTCAGCCCCTTGAGGCTTTCGGTCAGCTGGGTCATGGTCATCTCCACGCCCTTCTTGTATTCCGCATCCGCGGTCTCCGCCTTGATCGCGCGTTCCAGGTTATCGTAGGTCGGGAGCAGGGCGGTTACCGCGCGGCTGACTGCATCCGTGTAAGCCTGCTCGCGCTCGCGCTGGCTGCGCTTGCGGAAGTTATCGTATTCCGCCGCCATGCGGAGATAGCGGTCATTCAGTTCATCAAATTTCGCTTTCCAGTCTTCCGCAGCGGGCTCTGCCGTTTCGGTCTGCCCTGCGGCTGCCTCCGCAGACTGTTCAGCAGCTTTCTGCTCGGACTCGGCTGCTTCCGCCTGTTTCTTCTTGCTCATGTCGTTTCATGCCTCCGTTTGTCAGGAACTCAATGGTTCCCGTCTTTTTCATCCAAAAAAGTTTCGGCAATCAGCTTATTCAGCCCCTTGGCAAAGCGGCTGAGCTGTGCGGACAGCTTTGCATAATCCATGCGGGTCGGCCCCACAATGCCGATCATACCCTGCCCGATCTTACCGATATCATATTTTGCGTAAATCGCCGAGGTTTCGCTCAGCGGGTTTTCACCGTTTTCCGGCCCAATCAGGAACTGGATCCCGTCAATCTTGCGCGTTGCAGGGACCAGGTGTCTGCGGTCGTCTTCCATATAATCGAGCAGCACCTGCGCCTTGTGCATATCCCGGTATTCCGGGAAGCGCAGCAGCTTGTTGGTGCCCTCCAGGAACACCTTCTGATCGCTGAGCTCCTCAATCAGTTCTGCGATATATTCCGCCACCGGCGCAAGCAGCGCGGTCAGGCCCGCAGCGCGGCGCACGATATCAAAGCGTTCGGCAGTGATATGGCTGAGCGGCAGGCCGGTCAGCGTCTGGTTGAGCACATAGGTCAGAAGTTCGGCTTCGTCCTTGGACACATTCGCCATGGTACGCACCATTTTGTTTTTGACCGTACCTGAATCCGTCACGACTACGATGACGAAATTCATTTTATCCACCGCGATAATCTCAAACTGCCGGATGGAAATCTGTGTCATCGTCGGTGTGACAGCAACCGATGCGTAATTGGTCAGGCTGGAAATCAGCCGGCCTGCTTCTTCAATCAGACGGTCCAGCTCACGCACTTTTGTCTGCATCATGGTCTGCAGCGACGTGTCTTCTTCGCCATTATCCGGCGGCTGCTCCATCAGTTCATCGACATACAAGCGGTAGCCCTGCGGCGAGGGGATGCGCCCGGCAGAGGTATGCGGCTTTTCCAGATAACCCATTTCTTCCAGTTCGCTCATCTCGTTGCGGATGGTAGCGGAAGAAAACGGCAGGGAATGTCCTTCCGTCAGCGCTTTGGAACCAACCGGTTCCGCCGTCCGGATATAATCACCGATGATCGCCTTCAGTATTTGCTTTTTTCGTTCGGATAACTCCACCGAAGCGGGCTCCTTTCCTAAAGGATGTTAGCACTCCACTTCCCCGAGTGCTAAACTTAATTTACCACTGCTGCACTGCAAAGTCAAGTGCCGTTTATGAATATTTTGTTAAATGAGCGGCAGGATTTTGTCACACGGGCGCACCGACTGCTAACGCGGCTCGGCATGGCGCCGCACAAGCATCGGAAAACAGAACACCGCACAGGTGCAAACGCATCTGTGCGGTGATTTTATTGCATGGCATCTTACCGGTCTTTCAGCGATACATATCCCGTTGCGGGCTGCACGCAGCGGTAGGCCGGGCGGATGATCTTGTCCGTGTTGACCAGCTCCTCCAGCCGGTGTGCGCTCCAGCCGACAATACGCGCGATGGCAAACACCGGCGTATACAGTTCAGGCGGCAGGCCCAGCATGGAATATACAAAGCCAGAATAAAAGTCCACGTTGGCGGAAACGCCCTTGTACATATGCCGTTCCCGCGCGATGACCTCAGGCGCGAGGCGGGCAACTGTGGTGTACAGCGCAAAGTCAGCGTCCCGTCCCTTTTCGTGCGCCAGCTGGCCGACAAACGACTTGAACACCTGGGCGCGCGGGTCGGAAATCGAATAAACCGCGTGGCCAAGGCCGTAGATCAGTCCCTT
Organism: uncultured Butyricicoccus sp.; assembly: GCA_900557315.1. Taxonomy (GTDB): domain Bacteria; phylum Bacillota; class Clostridia; order Oscillospirales; family Butyricicoccaceae; genus Agathobaculum. The sequence continues at coordinate 2,506 of USSI01000156.1, forward strand.
GCGGTCGAACGCCTCCTTGCGGAGCAGGCGGCTGAGGTAGTCCGCGACCGCCTCCTCGTCCGTGGTATCGGTCACGTTCTTTTTCAAATCCTCGAACATCTGCACGACCTTGTAGTTCGCGCCGCCGTGCTTCGGGCCTTTGAGCGAGCCCAGCGCAGCGGAGATCGCCGAATAGGTGTCCGTGCCGGACGAGGTGACAACATGCGTGGTAAACGACGAATTATTGCCGCCGCCGTGCTCCATATGCAGCACAAGCGCAAGGTCGAGCACGGTTGCCTCAAGCGGCGTATACTTCATATCCGGCCGGAGCATGCGCAGAAAGTTGGAAGCCGTGGACAGGCTGTCCGACGGATAATGGATATACATACTGCCGCCGCATTCATAGTGGTTATATGCGTGGTAAGAATACACCGCCAGCATGGGAAATACCGAAATCAGCATCAGGCACTGGCGCAGTACATTGGGCAGGCTGATGTCGTCCGCGTTGTTGTCATAAGATGCCAATGTCAGTACACTGCGTGACAGGCTGTTCATCATATCATGTGTGGGCGCCTTCATAATAATGTCGCGCGTGAAATTGGTCGGCAGCGTACGCCCCTGCGCAAGCAGGTTTTTAAACTCGCTCAGCCGCTTTGCGTCCGGCAGTTCACCGAACAGCAGCAGATAGGCAACTTCCTCATAGCCTTTGCGGCCATCGTGCATGAAGCCCTGCACCAGTTCGTTGATCTTGTAGCCGCGGTAATACAGCTCGCCGTCACACGGCACCAGTTTGCCGTCCACTTCTTTTTTCGAAATAATATCTGAAATATTGGTCAGCCCGGCAAGCACGCCTTCACCATTTATGTCGCGCAGGCCGCGTTTGACATCATATTCCTTATATAACTGCGCATCAATCTTATCATGATGCCGGCAAAGTTCAGCCAGCGCTTCCACGCGCGGCGTAACCTGCAATATATTCTGTTCTGTCGTCATCCTGTGTCCTCCCTCTCTAAAGTATACCACTCCATGTATATATTGTATCGGGAAATGTACAAGGCTTCAACGACAATTCGGTAACATCGTGTTAATATTTTGTGAATTTTATGACAGAATTCCTGCAGCCGGCGGATCAATCCTCATTGTCCTCGAGCGCCTGCTCTGCTTTCCGGCGGCGCCCGCGGGCGTAGTGGAACGAAACGCAAGTGATTAGCAGCAGCAGAACGGTCACCGTAGGTACCATGAACACCAGCTGGCCGGCAAAAGCCAGCAGGATATATGGCACACTCATGGACGCCCAGGCCGCACCACTGAAAAACTGTATTACGCACACCACGACAGCTGCGCCTGCGCCCGCCAGCAAACCATGCACGAGGTAGTGCTTCCACGGGTAACGGTCGGCCTCCGCATAGGCGTTGTCGTCCATCAGGCCCTTGCGGTTCATCATCAGCAGGATGACGAGCTGCGCAGCCAGCAGGATGCCGAACTCCAGCAGGTTGATCGACGAATCTCCCATTGTCGTACCCTCCAGCCGGACGCCCACGGCCTGCAGCACCACGTCCAGCAGGATGCCGAACGTCAAAAAGAAAAATCCGATCTTATAAATGCGGTTGATCTCAGCAACCACCCGCTCGTCCTTCGCTTTGCGGATCAGTTTCATCTCAGTTTTCCTCCCAGAATAATTGATCGAGTGTTTTATCCAGCGCCTTGCAGATGAGCTTCACGATGTCGATGTTGCGCATCTCGTTGTGGCCGCCTACGTTATAGACTTCACCGATGTTGCCGTTGTGGACGATGAGGTCGATGGCACGGCAGTGATCCTCCACGTACAGCCAATCCCGCACGTTGATGCCCTCGCCGTACACGGGCAGGGGCTTGTCGTTCAGGGCGTTGGCGATCATGAGGGGGATGAGCTTTTCGGGGAAGTGGTAGGGGCCGTAGTTGTTGCTGCACCGGCTGATGGTCACGGGCAGGTCGTAGGTACGGTGATACGCCTGGGTGAGCAGGTCAGCGGCGGCCTTGGAGGCGGAGTAGG
>USSI01000157.1 GCA_900557315.1 uncultured Butyricicoccus sp.
ATACAGTGACCTGATGGGTATCAGCCTTGTGACCGAGTTGCTTATCCTGCTGCTGCGTTCCCGCCCTACGGTGCGGCAGTCCCTGTCCACACCGGGCAATAACGCTGTGTTTGCAGTACAGACCTATATTGACAGCCACTACGCCGAGCCGCTCTCGATCAGCAACCTGGCTGCCCGCGTATTTTTGACCCCCTGCTACCTGACGCACTGCTTCAAAGAGGCCACGGGATACAGCCCCAAGCAATACCTGATGCGTACCCGCCTTGCCTGTGCCAAGGATTTGCTGGTGCACACTGCGCTGCCAGTCAGCGAGGTTGCATTCCGCGCGGGCTTTTCGGATGTGAACAATTTTATCCGCACGTTCCGCCGCGAGACCGGTATGACACCGCTGCGCTACCGTGACCGTGAAACGCAAACATAACAACTTTTACATATTATTGCGCAAGTCCTGCCGACACGTCTGAGATACCGGACGCTATAATAGGGAGCATCAAAAACGCTTTGTCCTGCGTGCCGGGACACGAAAAGAGGCTGCAAAGATATGAAGAAAGTCAGACTGGCCCTGGTCGGCGCCGGAGGTTACGGCGATTACTGCCTTGGGCTGATGGAACGCTTTGTCGATCCGGAGACCTATGCACTGGTTGCCGCGATTGACCCGTTTTATGAGCGCGTACCCCGTTTTGAGAAGCTGAAGGCAGAGGGCGTGCCGTTTTACCGCACGCTGGAGGACTTCTTCGCGGTTGATACGGCCGATCTCGTCCTGATCGCAAGCCCGATCCACATGCATCGTGAGCAGTGCATGCTTGCCATGCAGCACGGTGCGCATGTGCTGTGCGAAAAGCCGCTTGCCCCCATCGTGCAGGACGCGCTTGCCATCCGCGACGCTGCTGCAAAGTACGGCAAAAAGCTCGGCGTGGGGTTCCAGATGTCGTTCTGTGACCCGATCCAGAACCTCAAAAAAGACATCCGCGCCGGCCTGCTGGGCGCGCCTAAGTCGCTGCGTTCCTACGTGTCTTGGCAGCGGTTTGACAGCTACTATAACAGCCCATGGAAGGGGCGTGTGAAGGATGCGCAGGGCCACTGGATTCTGGACTCCATCCTGACCAACGCCACTGCGCATTACCTGCACAACACCTTCTTCGTACTCGGCAGCGAGCAGGACAGCGCCGCAATGCCGCAGTCTCTGCGCGTCGAGCTGTACAACGGCAAGGGGATCGAGACCTTTGACACCGCGTTCGTGCAGGGCGAATTTGCAGATGGCAGTGATTTCTTTATTGCGGTCACGCACTCGGGCGACCGCAACATTGATCCTGTCCTGCGGTATGAATTTGAAAACGCGGTTGTGACCGCGTCCGGCAATGACGATTCTGCGGAGATCATTGCCACCTTCCGCGACGGCACAACCAAAAACTACGGCGCGGCGCTCGGCGAATACCACGTGGCGCAGAAGATTCGGACCATGCTCGCCGTTGCCGCGGACCCGTCGCTTTCCGTGCCCTGCACGGCGGACACCATCCTGCCGCAGCTCACGGTGTGCAACGCGATCTGCGAGCAGGCAGACGTACATCCGCTCCCTGCAGCACGCATGGAGCGTGTCAGCGAACCCGAACCCGGCATTTTCATGCCTGGTCTGTCGGACGAAGCATGGCGCTGCTTTGAAGAGGGCAGGCTGCCGTCCGCACTCGGCTATGGCTGGGCCTGCCCGCCGTCCGAGATCAAGCTGGACGGCTACACTGCCTTTTCGGGCGCGCGATTTGACAAGGGGGAGAACTGAATGTTCCGTATCTGTATCGCCGGGAACTCCGGCCACGCCGCTACCGTGACCCGTGCGCTCCCGCGCCTGCCGCAGGTGGAAATCGCGGGCTGGTGCCGCGCCTGGGACGGCGAACCCATGACCGAAGTGCTTGAAGATTTTGTAAAGCTCGGGCTGACCTCGCCGGAATTTCCGGACTGGCGTGCCATGCTAGACGAGGTAAAGCCGGACGTGCTCGTTGTGGACGGCCTGTTTTCCGACCATGAGGAGATGTCCTGTGAGGCGCTCGCCCGCGGCATCCATGTATACTGCGACAAGCCGCTCGCACTGACGCTTGCAGGGCTGGAGCGCGTCGAGGCTGCGGCGAAGGCTTCCTCTGCTGTGCTTTGGGCCATGCAGACCGCCCGATATGACCCCTGGTTTTACACTGCAAAGGCGCTTATCGAGGAAGGGGCGATTGGCTCCATCCGCCTGCTGACCGCGCAGAAGTCCTATCGCCTTGGGCAGCGAGCAGACTTTTTCCGCCATCGGGAGCTGCATGGCGGCCTGATCCCCTGGGTCGCCATCCACGGCATTGACTTTATCCGTTATCTGTATCCGCAGACGGTGGATGCGATTTACGCACATCACTCCACGCAGGCCAATAACGGTTATGGAGACCTCGAGGTTACTGCTCAGCTCATGATGACGATGGCAGACGGCGTTTCGGCTCAGGTCAGTGCGGACTATCTCCGCCCGGCGAATGCTGCGACCCATGGAGACGACCGCGTGCGCGCAGCTGGTACCGAGGGCGTGATTGAGGTCCGCGGTGACCAGGTCTGGCTGATTAACGCGCAGAATGACGGCTCATCTCCCGTCCCGCTGCGCGAGTGCCCCATGATCTTCGAGGATTTTATTCATACCCTTGAAGGATATGGGACTGGTGCGCTTGATCTTGCGGAGTCCATTGCAGACAGCCGCCTTGCCCTGCTGGCCCGGGAGTCCGCAGACACCGGCAAGCTGGTGATAAACGACCATTGAGGAACCCTCTCTCATATGTTTTCCTTTTTCTTCTTTCGTCTAATTGGGACGAAGCGAAGCCAGTGCTCTCTTGCACTGGCTTTTTTGCTTTTTCAGGACTTTATGGAAGGAACAGCAGAAAGATTCCAAAAGGATTTAAAAATGCTCCTGCTGAAATGTGCAAGGCAAAGCGCTCTGTTGTGTTCTGCCAGCCATGGGATTGGGGCGAAAATAGGGGGATGGCTTTGCTGTGCTGTGCTCACGCTTGTTCCATCCGGATAACTGCAGTGCCACCCATCTATATGCGCCGCATGCACCTGAATAATCCCTGGATTGTTCTTTTTCAGCTTTGCGCCGCAGCATGATCTTGGATGAAAAAATTTGTAAAATCGTTTTGAAATTTCCTCATTTCATTTTCAATGTGGTATAATCAAATCAAAGATCGGAAAAGGATGATATATCCAAGGGTATCCGGCTGTGTATCATCCCAGCATCGTGGAAAGCTGGTGAAGCGCATGGTAATATAAATATGGGATAGGAGCAGGCCTGGTAAAGCGCCTGTGTCTGCAACATAACGTGTAATGGATAACCATATCTATCGGGGGATGCGCTGTGTCCTCTTGCAAATCTTCCGTGAAAAAGCGAAATATCCTTGATTATATGGTACATATCCTCAGGGGAAAAAGATCAATTATTACTGCATTTTAGATTAAAATGAAATTTAATCTGATACGGAGGACCACCTATGAACATATTGATACGCAGACGAACAACAAAAGCAGCGCGTATGGCTACGGCCATGCTGCTTCTGATCGCGTTGTTATCAAACAGCCTGCTGTTTGCGCAGGCGGCAGATGAAAGTACGGGTTTTTCCTTTGCGATCAGCGGAACAACTTTTGTTGTCACGCCAGGCGGGGCGACACCAGTGATAGATTCTAACGGTGACGGATCGGTAGAGATCGCCACTGTGGATGAGGCGGTCATCTGGGCGAATCTGGGCGGCGCGGGCAGCGGCAGGCTGACGGACGATCAGATTACAGGCGTAACCGCAGGCGTGAGTTATGCCATTGCCGGCAACACGCTGACGTTTATGGACGCGGATGGCGGTGAGATATATCAATTCACTGTCCGGGACAACAGCGCCAGCGGCACGCCGGTCGCCGACGGCTCGACGAAAACTTATGACTTTACCGACGGAAGTGTGGTTTCCAAGCTTTATGATGCAGCCTATTCTCTTGATACGGTAACATCTGCGGATGGGCTATTGACGATAACTGGTGGTAACGGCAGTTACTGGCATGATTCGCAGCATGGCATTGTTATTGCGGCAGAAGATACAATCAGCGTGAAAGTCGCTGGAAATGCAACGGTTGACCTTACATTGTGCGTTCATTCTGACAGCGCAGGTGCGTTTACTGTAAATGCTGCAAAGCAGGGGACGCTGAGCACGACGAATTTTTCGGCAAAATCAGATGAAGATGGAACGGACCAAACGGTTGATTATTCAGGCGAAAGCAATGTGATTACCTTTACTTACAACGGAGGTACCTGCTATCTCCATGGCATATCGGTCACCAATGAAGCGCCGGAAACGATCGAAAAACCGCAGACTGCCATGCCGCAGAAAAGCGGCGCCGGTCTGACAGTCACCCCGGTCGGCCAGCGCCTGACGCTCTCGCAGAGCGGCGGCGACCTTACTACGGAGCAGGAATTGTCAGACACAGTGGGCTATTACGGTTTCCCGGCATCAAACGATA
>USSI01000158.1 GCA_900557315.1 uncultured Butyricicoccus sp.
GCAGGAGCAGCGCAGCCAGTTCTATCTGATGCCGCAGAATATCCATTTTGCGCACGCGGCGGCGATGTTCGACCTGACTTATCATTGCCCCGCGGACTGGAGTGAGCTGGAGCGCGCGCTGGACGTTGCCTGGCGAGCGCCCGGCGCAACGCTGATCGAGCTGGTGGTTAATGAAACCGACGGTACGCAAACCCTCCAGCAGCTGCTTGCGCAGGTGAGTCAGCTATGATTCTGCACGCGCATGCGGAACGCGGGCTGCCGGGCTATCCCTGGCTGGTCTTCTTGCATGGTTTTGCCGGCGATAGCCTCGAATGGCGGGCGGTGGGGCAGGCGTTCGGTGCGTATCCGCGTCTCTATATTGACCTGCCGGGCCACGGCGGCTCGGCGGATAGGGCAGTTAACCGTTTTACGGATGTCAGCGAGCTGATTAAGAATACGCTAATTAGTTACAACATGCATAAGTACTGGCTGGTGGGGTACTCCCTCGGCGGACGGGTGGCGATGTATTATGCCAGCCAGTCGCATGAGGGGCTCTGCGGGCTGGTCGTCGAGGGAGGGCATCCGGGTCTGGCGGACGATAATCAGCGTGCGCAGCGCCGGCGCAGCGATGCCGCCTGGGCTGAACGCTTTCGCCGAGAACCGCTTACGCAGGTCTTTGCCGACTGGTATCAGCAGCCGGTCTTCGCCTCCCTGGACGCAGCGCAGCGTGCGGCGCTGGTTGCGCTACGCAGCTGCAACAACGGCAGGGCGTTAGCCGCGATGCTGCAGGCCTGCTCACTGGCTGAACAGCCCGATCTGCGCGAGGCATTACGGGCGCGCGATTTCCCATTCCATTACCTTTGCGGCGAACGCGACGGCAAGTTTCGCGCCATCGCCGATGAGCTATCCGCCATCACGCACGTGATTAATCATGCCGGACACAACGCGCATCGGGAAAACCCCGATGCAGTCGTGGCTTGTCTGGCGCAGTTTTTAGCGAGTTAACCGAAGGACACTTTATGATCTCTCTTGATGAAGCAATGCTTTACGCTCCGATTGAATGGCAGGACTGCTCCGAAGGCTACAGCGATATTCGCTACCACAAATCGGCGGACGGGATTGCCAAAATAACCATCAACCGCCCGCAGGTACGTAACGCGTTTCGTCCGCTGACCGTCAAAGAGATGATTCAGGCGCTCTCGGATGCCCGCTATGACGACAATATCGGCGTGATCGTCCTGACCGGTGAAGGCGATAAAGCTTTTTGCGCCGGCGGCGATCAGAAAGTCCGCGGCGACTACGGCGGCTATCAGGATGACTCCGGCGTTCATCATCTCAACGTACTCGATTTTCAGCGCCAGATCCGTACCTGTCCGAAACCGGTAGTGGCGATGGTGGCGGGGTACTCCATCGGCGGCGGCCACGTTCTGCATATGATGTGCGATCTGACCATCGCCGCGGAAAACGCAATCTTCGGTCAGACCGGCCCGAAAGTTGGTTCTTTTGACGGCGGCTGGGGCGCCTCCTATATGGCGCGCATTGTCGGGCAGAAAAAAGCCCGTGAGATCTGGTTCCTGTGCCGCCAGTACGACGCGCAGCAGGCGCTGGATATGGGGCTGGAAGCCGGGGCGCATGGCGGACATTTCGGGTCGGCGTATTCGATGGCTGAAATGATAGAAACGCTTTTCTTTGGGGTGATGCGCTATGATCCGGCCCACCTGGATGATCCGGCAAGAGACCGTTTTGTCCTGAGCAAAGGGCACGGTGCGCTGGCCTACTATATCACCTTGGCGCAGGCGGGGCTCCTCCCGGAGGAATTCCTGCACACGTTTGAAACGCGTGACAGCATACTGCCCGCGCACCCGTGCCAGCACCGGGAATATGGGATTGAATTTTCCACCGGTTCCCTGGGCCACGGGCTGTCGCTGGGGCTGGGCCTGGCATTGCAGCAGAAGCGTTTGGGTTTGGGCGCGCAGACCTATGTCATCCTCGGCGACGGGGAAAATAACGAAGGCAGCATCTGGGAAGCGGCGATGATGGCGGCGCATTACCATGTGGATAACCTGACCGCGATGATCGACTGCAACCGGCTCCAGAGCGACGGCTTCTGCCGCGATGTGCAGGCGGGGCACGATTTGCCGGCGATGTGGTCGGCCGCAGGCTGGGAGGCCGTCGAGGTGGATGGCCATGATGCAGGCCAGCTGCTGGATGCGCTGCATGAGCGCAGCAGGCCCAATGGCAGGCCGCGCGCAATCATTGCCCATACCATCAAAGGGAAAGGCGTTTCCTTTATGGAGAACAACAATGCATGGCACCATCGCTCGATTTCACAGGAACAGCATGATGCGGCTGCGGCAGAGCTGCTTAAGGCAGCCGGGAAGGAGGCGTAAAGATGATGACGTGGAAGATCGACCAGGCAGAGGTGCAGGAACTGAGCAGACTGGGTTCGCGCGGCGCCTTCGGGCGGGGGCTGATGCTTGCGGCGGAAGAGGACGACAATCTGCTTGTGCTGTCCGCCGACCTTGCGGGAACCTCGCGTGTGCAGCAGTTTGCGGACAAATATCCGGACCGGTTTTTCAATGCCGGCATTGCCGAGCAGAATATGACAACGGTTGCTTCGGCGCTGGCTCAGGAGGGGAACACCGTATTCTGCACGTCCTTTGCGATTTTCTCGGCGCTGCGTGCATGCGAACAGGTGCGTACGGACGTGGCTTATATGAATGCAAACGTCAAAATCGTGGGCGCGGATGCTGGCGTAACCATTGGCACACAGGGCTATACGCATTATGCGGTGGAGGATATTTCCGTGCTGCGCGCCATACCCAATCTGACGATCCTGTGCCCGGCGGATGGGGTTGAAACGGCCAAGGCAACCATCGCGGCAGCCCGCTATCGCGGCCCGGTATACCTGCGCCTGACGGGGAAAGGCGGTTTTGCACCGGTTTATCAGGAGGATTACCCCTTTACCATCGGCAAAGCAGTGCGCCTGCGCGAAGGCGATACGGTTGCAATCCTTGCCGCGGGAACGATTGTGCATGAGGCGCTGCAGGCGGCGGAAATACTGGCGGAACAGGGCATCCAGGCAGAGGTTGCGGATTTCCATACCATCAAGCCGCTGGACACAGCGTATCTGCACGAACTTGTGAGCAGGGTAAAGCTGATCGTCACAGCAGAGGAGCACAGCATCCTCGGCGGGCTGGGCGGCGCGGTCTGCGAGGAGGTCGCCGCAATGGGGGCCGGCGTACCGGTTCTGCGCTGCGGCATCCCGGACAGCTTCGCCCCGATCGCCGATTACCGCGATCAGCTGCAGCGGTTTGGCCTGACCGCTGATCTGCTGGCGGAACGCATCCGGCAGGCGCTCGAAAAATAGGGAGCAGAAGCCCGATGGCGGGCTTTGCAATAATCAGTAAAAAAGAATGGAGGATCGAACAATGAGTAAGAAGAAAAGGTGTCTGGCGCTGATACTGACCACAGCGATGCTGGCGACCGCAATGCTTTCCGGCTGCAGCAGCGATGGCGGCGGTGAGGGTTCCGCGGATGGCGGCGGCGAAAGCAGCGGTGAAAAGCTGAAAATTGGCGTCAGCCTCGCCAACATGTCGGATGACTTCACCATCACGCTCAATGAAGGCGTCACCAAGGCGAGCGAAGAACTGAGCGATGAGGTGGAGTTTATCGTACTGGACGGCAAGGCCGACCCCACCCAGCAGCTGAACCATATCGACACCTTCCTGTCGCAGAATGTGGATGCGATTGTCATCCAGCCGACGGAGGCGGACGCCTGCACCTCGGCGGTAGAGATGGCCAACAGCGCGGGCATCCCGGTTGTATGCTGCAACACCAAAACCTCGGGCGGCGATTTTGTATACGTTGGCTCGGAGGACATCGAAGCCGGCCGGATGCAGGGCGAATGGATCGCAGAAAATGCGCCGGAGAACGCCACCTATGTATACGCGATGCTGGTCATGGGCCAGACCGGCCAGATTGCCCGCCGTGAGGGCCTGCTGGAAGTGCTGAACGAAAAGCGCCCGGATATCACCTGCCTGGCGGAGCAGACCAGCGGCGGCATGCGCGACCAGGGCATTAAGCTGTGCGAAGACTGGCTGCAGGCATATCCTGACTTTACCATGTATATCTCCCAGAATGACTCCGCGGCGCTGGGCGCGCTCGAAGTGCTGAGCAGTGCGGGCCAGGACAAGATCGTCTGTGGTGTTGACGGCACGGCGGAAGCGGTGCAGAAGGTTGCGGACGGCGAAATGGACATGACCATTTTCCAGAACGCGGAAGAACAGGGCTACCAGAGCTGCAAAACGGCATATGAACTGATCCAGGGTGAGTTTGAAGGCACGGAACTGATTATCCCGTTCGAGCTGATTACGCAGGAAAACGCAGAAGACTATATGTAAGCAACGGTTGGGCCGGGGAGAGGGCTGCCCTTTCCCCGGGCCCTGCAAAAACGGGAAAAGGTGGTGACGGGTAATGAGCGAGAGGCAGGAAGTGCTGCGCATGACCAATATTTATAA
>USSI01000159.1 GCA_900557315.1 uncultured Butyricicoccus sp.
GGCGACGGGAGGAGCCGCTTCCCTTGGCGGCCGTGCCCTTCCCGCCCGCCGCGCGCGTCATGCCCGTGCGGCAGGCGTGGTTTTCGCACACCGGCCGCGTCGAACCCGCGGCGGCGGAAGGCCTGGTCTGCGCGCGCCCGGTCACGCCCTATCCGCCCGGCGTGCCCCTGCTCTGGCCGGGCGAGAAAATTACCCGGGCGCACATTGAACTTATCCGCGAAAGATGGTACAATGAAATCAGCGAAATTACCGTTGTGATTTCGTGAGGCACCTGAAAGGGGAACTTTGTTATGAAAATGGTACTTGCAATCATCAATTACGATGATGCTCAGGACGTAATCAATAATCTGATGAAGTCGGGCTTCCAGATCACCAAGCTCGCAACGACCGGCGGCTTTCTCAAAGCCGGCAACGTCACGATCCTGATCGGCCTGGACGAATCCAGGCTGGATGAATGCTTTGATATCATCCGCGAGCATTCCTCCTCGCGCAAGCAGATCATCCCCACCACCGCCGAGCTGGGCATGGGCTTTTTTCCGTCCACGCCCGTACAGGTTGAGGTGGGCGGCGCGACGGTGTTCGTGCTGAACGTCGAGCGTTTTGAAAAGCTTTGATCTCGTTTGACGCCCTGCCGGGCAACGCGGCGCTGAAACAAAGTTTGCAGAACGCGCTGTCCGGCCGTTTCCCGCAGACCGTTCTTCTCTCGGGCGACGATACCGGCGGCCTGCATACGCTTGCCGCCGTGCTGGCGGCGGGCATCCTGTGCGAAAGCGCGGGAAAACGCCCGTGCGGTTCCTGCCTGTCCTGCCGCAAGGCCGCGCAGGGGGTGCATCCCGATCTGGCCGTGATCGACGAGGGCGAAAACGAACTCAAAGTCGATCTGGCGCGCCGCATCAAAGCGGAAAACGCCATCATCCCGAACGACGGCGCGCGCCGCGTGACCGTCATCCACCATGCGCAGAACTTAAACCCCATGGCGCAGAATGCGCTGCTCAAGGAACTGGAAGAGCCGCCGGCTTACGCGTTTTTCATCCTGACCGCCGAGCAGCCGGACGCATTGCTGCAGACCGTGCGCTCGCGCTGCACAAAATTTGCGCTCGAGCCGCCGCAGGAGGCCGTGTCCGGCGAGGAAGCCGCCGCCCTGCTGGGGCCGTATCTCGCGGCAGTCGCCGCGCGCCGGGAAGACCGCATGATGCTTGCCGCGCTTGCGCTCGAAAAGCCGCCGCGCCGCACGCTGCTTGGCATGCTTGGCGTGCTGCAGGCCGCGCTGCGTGACGCTGTGTTCGCCGCGGAGGGCCTGCCGCAGGCGCCGCTGCAGCCCGCGCTGCAGGAGCAGACCCGTGCGCTCGCGCGCGCCGTACCCGCCGGCCGGCTGCTGCGGGTTTATGACTTTGTCGAAGAACTGATCGACCGCGTATCCCGCAATGCGGCGGGCGCGGCCGTTACCTGCGCCCTGACGGGCGACGTATACCGCATTTGTTTTCTGTAATCAGGAGGATCAGCAGTTGACGACCATTATCGGAGTCCGTTTCAAATCAAACGGAAAAATGTATTATTTCGACCCGCAGGGCGTCCAGGTAACTGCGGGGACGGATGTTATCGTGGATACCGCGCGCGGGCTGGAGTACGGCAGCTGTGTGCAGGGAAACACCGAGGTTCCCGAGCAGTCGGTGGTGCAGCCGCTCCGGCGCATGGTGCGCATCGCGACCGATGCGGACCGCAAAACGATCGAGCGCAACAAGAGGCGTGCGGACGAGGCGTTTATCGTGTGCAAGCGCAAGATCGAGGAGCGCGGTTTGGAAATGAACCTTGTGACCGCGGAATGCACGTTTGACATGAGTAAAATGCTGTTTTACTTTACCGCGGACGGGCGCGTGGACTTCCGCGAGCTGGTCAAGGATCTTGCCGGCGTGTTCCGCACGCGCATTGAACTGCGCCAGATCGGCGTGCGCGACGAGGCCAAGATGATCGGCGGGCTGGGCACCTGCGGGCGCGAGCTGTGCTGCTGCTCGTATCTGAACGATTTCCACCCGGTGTCCATCAACATGGCGAAGGACCAGAACCTGTCGCTCAACCCGGCGAAGATTTCCGGCGTGTGCGGCCGTCTGATGTGCTGCCTGAAGTATGAGCATGAGGCCTATGCCGAGCTGCAGAAGGTCACGCCCCGGCAGGGCAGCGTGGTCGATACGCCCGAGGGGCGCGGCAAGGTGATCTCGACCCAGATGCTGCGCGGCACCTGCAAGGTGCAGCTGGACGACAGCCCGGACCATACGCTGACCGAATTCCAGTGCGCGGACTGCTGCACGGTCAAGGGCGTGTGCCGCAACCGGCACAATCAGGCCGCGATGGCCGAAGAGCGCCGCCAGCGCGAGGAGCAGGCCGCGGCCGAGCGCGCCGCGAAGGAACGGGCGGAAAAGCCGGCGGATGCGTCCGCGGAAACGCTGGAGGAGCAGGCTGCCGGGGGCGAAAGCCCGGCGGAAGGCACGGCCGCACCGCGCCGCCGCCGCCGCCGTGGCGGACGCCGCCGCCGCAAGCCCTCCGGCGAGGGTGCGCCTGCATCCGAGGCGAAGCAGCCGGAACAGGGAGAATAAAAAGATATCCCCATTTCCATCAGGAAATGGGGATTGTTTTATTTCTGCTTGAATGCGAAAAACCGCTGCCCGAGATAGTTGAACCCGGTGAACAGGCACATGCCCACGAACATGGACACATTGTCCCGCACGGCTGCGGACGCACCCGCGAGCGCGGCGAGGCACAGCGGCTTTGCAATGCCGTAGGCAAGCAGGTAGCACACCGCGATGTTGACCGCGAAGCGGAGCACCTCGGCCGCGCTTTTTTCTTTGCTTCCGAAGGTGAAATATTTGTTGAGGAAAAAGCTCAGGATGCTGGTCAGGATGTAGTTGGCCGCGCTCGACACCCAGTAGGAGCAGTGCGCAAGGTTGTACAGCCCGAACATGATCGCCGTGCCGACGAGCGTGTTGATGACGCCGACCACGAGGAATTTTGCAAGCTTTTTGTCGATCAAACCGGTCAGTCTGCTCATTTGACGCCTTCCTCCGTCTCGCGCACGAGGTAAACCGGGCGGCGCTTGGCCTCCAGATAGGTTTTGGACAGGTACTGCCCCAGAATGCCGATGCAGAGCAGCTGCACCCCGCCGAGAAACAGGATCACGCACATCATGCTCGGCCAGCCGCCGACCGGGTCGCCGAAGGCGAGCGTCTTGACCAGCACGACCACAATGAACACGAACGCCGCAAGGCACAGCAGCACGCCCAGCACGGACGCGAGCGCGAGCGGCACGGTGGAAAACGCGACAATGCCCTCGAGCGAATACAGGAACAGCTTCCAGAACGACCATTTGGTCTCGCCCGCCACGCGCTCGACGTTGACAAAGGGCACCCACTTGGTTTTGAAGCCGACCCAGCCGAAAATCCCCTTGGAAAAGCGGTTATACTCCCGCATGGACAGGATCGCGTCCACCACGCGGCGGCGCATCAGGCGGTAGTCGCGCGCGCCGTCCACAATGTCCGCGTCCGAGATTTTGTTGATGATCCTATAGAACATGCGCGCGAAAAACGAGCGGATGGGCGGCTCGCCCTCGCGGGTCGTGCGCCGGGTGGCGGCGCAGTCGTAGCCCTCCTCGGTGACGGCCCGGTACAGCTCGGGCAGCAGGCTGGGCGGGTCCTGCAGGTCCGCGTCCATCAGCGCGACAAAGTCGCCCGTCGCGGCCTCCAGCCCGGCGAGCATACCCGCCTCCTTGCCGAAATTGCGCGAAAAGCTGATCCCGCGGATATGCGTATCCTGCGCGTTTACCGTGCGGATTTTCTCCCAAGTACGATCCTTTGAGCCGTCATCGACAAAAATTATTTCGTAGTTAATCGCATTTTCAGCCAAAACTGCGCTGATTTCCGCCGCCGCCTGCTCGATCATCCCCTCCTCGTAATACGCCGGTATGATAACCGATAAAAGCTTCTGCATTTACATCCCTCCCTCGCCCAAATTTATCTCGACATCCTCGTTTAATCCGTAAAAAAGCCGGAAATATTTCTTGCGGTACTCGCTTTTAGGATCAGGCTCCCACAAATACTCCTCATGGGGGAATTTCGGCAGTGTAATCTCCACCGCGTTAGTGTCAATCGCCTCAGCAATAATTTGCATCAGCTCGCGTCCTGTTGCGCCGATATCCGTATAAATATATCCCCAATAAAACAGCGGTACCAATAAAATTACGCTTAATACTATACTTTTGCGAATATTTAACTCTGCCAAAAGAGCGCATATAAACATTATCAAAAAGACTAACGGCATGAGAAATGACCGTTCGCCAACCGTATTGATCACCACCAGCGGTACCATTACCAAGGGCGCCGCAAGCCAAATCCCGCTCATTTTAAAAAGCTTCAGCTTATCCTGCCAAAAAGCGAGAATAATCGCCGCAAAAACACTTGCGAAAAATAAAA